>DAINOF010000084.1:0-12237 GCA_036735505.1 Paracoccaceae bacterium | reverse complement strand
TCATGGGCGCCTTCTCGGGGCTCGAGATCGCCTGCTGGGACATCCTCGGCAAGGCGCGGGGGCGGCCGGTCTGGGCGCTTCTGGGCGGCCGGACGGCCGACCGCATCCGCGCCTATTCCTACCTCTACCCGGGGCCGAACCACCCGCTGCCGGCCTTCTGGGGCGACGCCGACATGGCGGCCGAGGCGGCGGCCGAGCTTGTCGCGCGCGGCTACACGGCGGTCAAGTTCGACCCCGCCGGCCCCTATACGATCCGGGGCGGGCACATGCCCGCGATGCACGACATCGCGACCTCGGTCGCCTTCTGCCGGTCGATCCGCGCGGCCGTGGGCGACCGGGCGGACCTTCTGTTCGGCACGCACGGGCAGTTCTCGGTCCCGGGCGCGATCCGCATGGGTGCGGCGATCGAGCTCTACCAGCCGCTCTGGTACGAGGAGCCCGTGCCGCCCGACAACCCGGACGCGCTGGCCGAGGTCGCCCGCGCCGTCCGCGTGCCGGTGGCGGCGGGCGAGCGGCTGACGACGCGGGCCGAGTTCGCCGCCGTCCTCAAGGCCGGGGGCGCGCGCATCCTCCAGCCGGCGCTCGGGCGCGCGGGCGGGCTGTGGGAGGGCCGCAAGATCGCCGCGCTCGCGGAAAGCTTCGGCGCCGAGGTCGCGCCGCACCTCTACGCGGGTCCGGTGGAATGGGCGGCCAACATCCACCTCGCCGCCGCGATCCCGAACCTCCTGATGGTCGAGACGATCGAGACGCCGTTCCACGACGCGCTGATCCGCGGGGCGATCCGGGTAGAGGAGGGCCACGTGGCCCTGCCGCAGGCGCCGGGTCTCGGCATCGAGGTCGACGAGGCGCTGGCCCGCGCGCATCCCTACATGGGCCAGCGCCTGCATCTCGAGATGCAGGAGGCGCCGAACGACTATGGCCGCCACCTGCCCTTCGGCGGCGGCGCGCCGCCCGAGTGACTTGACCCGCAGGGGCGGCTGCGGTTCCCTGCGGGTCAGGGGAGGATCCATGCGCGCGCTCGTCACCACGATTCTCGCGGGCGTTTCAGCCGCGGCGATGGCCGGCGAGCTGCCGAAGCCGCTGACGGATGCCGATTTCCTGCCTGCGGACCCGGCCGAGGCGCGGCTCGGCCAGCACCTGTTCTACGATCCGATCCTGTCGGGCAACCGCACGGTGTCCTGCGCGACCTGCCACCATCCGCGCTTCGCGACCTCGGACGGCCTATCGCTCGGCCTTGGCGACGGCGGCACGGGGCTCGGCCCCGACCGGCGCGCGGACCCCGCGAACCTGCCCGAGCAGCGCATCCCCCGGAACTCGCCCGCCCTCTTCAACCTCGGCGCGCACGAGGTCACGGTGATGTTCCACGACGGGCGGATCGAGGCCGACCCCGCGCGCCCCTCGGGCCTTCGGACGCCGCTCGAGGACGAGATGGTCGCGGGCTTTGCCAACCTCCTGTCCGCGCAGACCATGTTCCCGGTGCTTTCGGCCGACGAGATGGCCGGCCACTATCAGGAGAACGACGTCTCGACCGCCGTGCGGCAGGGCCGGATCACCGGGCCGGGCGGCGCCTGGGACGTGATCTCGAAGCGGGTCGAGGCGATTCCTGCGTATCGGGCGATGTTCGAGGCGGTCTATCCCGAGATCGCGGCGGGTCGCGAGGTGCGCTTCACCGACATCTCGAACGCCGTCGCGGCCTTCGTGGCCTTCGAGTGGCGCAGCGACACGAGCCCCTTCGACGCCTTCCTCCGCGGCGAGGCGGCGCTGCCCGACGACGCGCTGCGCGGTCTGGACCTGTTCTATGGTGCGGCAGGCTGCGCCGAGTGCCATTCGGGGCCGCTCCTCACCGACCACGGCTTCCACGCGATGGGCACGCCGCAGCTCGGCCCCGGCAAGGCCGAGCGGTTCGAGAGCCACCAGCTCGACATCGGGCGGATGCGGGTGACCGGCCGGGTCGAGGACGCCTATGCCTTCCGTACGCCGTCGCTCCGCAACGTGGCGCGGACCGGGCCCTGGGGGCACGCGGGGGCGCATGACGACCTCGCCGCCTTCCTGCGCCACCACGCCGACCCGGTGGCGGGACTCGACGCGCATGCACCGCAGGCGGTGCTGCCCGACCTGCCGGTGACCAAGCCCGACTGGACGGTGATGCAGACGGCGGCGCTAAGGGCCGAGATCGCGGCCGCGGTGCGGCGCGCGCCCGTCGCCCTGTCCGGGGCGGAGATCGCGGATCTCGTGGCCTTCCTCGACAGCCTCACCGACGAGGCCGCCATCGCCGGGCGGCTCGGCATCCCCGAGACGGTGCCGAGCGGGCTGCCGGTGGAGCGGTAGCGGCGTCGGGCCAGAACACATGGCCCGGGGATGGCCGCCGCACCGCCTGGGGTCAATGCATGGCAGTACCGTTGCCGACGTGATCTCAGGGACCAGAGCGACCCGTCGTTCTGGTGAGTACCGGAGCGCCCTAACAGGCTGCTGAAGAAGTCCGCGAGGCGGAGCAGTTTCCCTTCTGTGTGGGCGGCGGCGTTTGGCGTCGGGTGCGTAGAGCTTCCGCTTGTCCTTCGGCTTCTGCCGCAGGAGCCGAAGGGCGAGGGCGATCTCCGCCTCGATCCGGTCCCGCAGCCCAAGGTCGGTGACGGCGCCCAGCTGGCGCTGGATGTCGCGCAGGACCCTGCCGGTATAGCCCTTGAGCCGCCGCAGGCCCTTCTGCATCCGCTTGAACTGACGGGCATGGGCATGACGCCCGACCTGTCCGGCCAGACGCTCCGCCATCAGATTGGGTTGGAACGATCGAACCCTGCGGAAAGCGGACCGATAGCGGGTTTGGAGAAGGTCGAGAGGGCTCATTTGCCGGCCGTTCGCCCGAGAGTATCCAACACTGTCCTCGCGAACACCGCGGAGGGAAAAGGCAGGGGGGGCCCGGGCCGTTGTTGCCCGGGCGAGGAAGGTTTGGATGGAGAGATATCCTCGTCGTCCGATCGGCTGTTTCGATCTCGTCGAGTGGTGCCTTTCCTCGAGGACAACCCGACCAGATCACGATCCTGCGCCATCGAAGAGACCTATGCCAGCCTCGGACACGCGGCCGAGGGGGCCGGAATGAGCGCGCCCGGGCCGTCGAGGCTCCGGAACCCTTGGTCATGCTTCATATCAGCAGGCGGGGCAGGAAAAGAACGAGGTCCGGCAGGAACACGAGAGCCAGTACGACCACGACCACCGCGACGAACAGCGGCACGGCGGCGCGGGAATAGGCCGCGACGGAGCAGTTCAGGATCGAACAGACGGAATACATGGCCGCGCCCACCGGCGGGGTGAAATTGCCGATCGTGGCCGCGATGATGAAGACGATCCCGAAATGCACCGGATCGCCGCCAAGCGTGCGGATCATCGGCAGGAGGATCGGGGTCAGCATGATGATGAGCACGGTCGCGTCGATCACGAAGCCCGCGAGGATCACGGCGAGCACGACCGCGATCATCACAACCTCGATCCCGCCCGGAACACCGGTGATGAGGCCAGCCACGGCCTCGGGCGCGCGTTCGAGGATCATGACGTAGCTGAGCGGCGCCGAGACAGCGATGAGGAGCATCACCGCGCCGATATCGGCCACGGTGTCCGACATGGCTGCGCCGAACCCGCCGCGCGTGAGTTCGCGGTAGACCACGATGCCGATGATCAGCGCGTAGACCACCGCCAGCGCCCCGATCTCGGAGGGTGTGAAAAAGCCCGACCGAAGGCCCACGAGCAGGATGACGGGGAAAAGGATCGCCCAGAGCCCGGCGCCCATCGCGCCGATAACCTCGCGCCGCGGGGCGCGGATGGCGCGTTCGGGCGGCCAGCCGTTCCGGCGGGCCGAGACGGCGACCGCCACGGCGAGCGCGGCCCACAGGAGTAGTGCGGGAAGGATACCCGCCGCGAAGAGCCGCCCGATCGAAACCTGCCCGATGGTGCCGTAGAGGATCATCCCGATCCCCGGCGGAATGATCGGCGTCAGGATCGACCCGAAGGACAGCACCGCCGCGGTGAACCCGCGCGACACGCCGCGAGCCATCATCTCGCCCCCCAGCATCCGCGCCTGCATCGAAGCATCCGCGATGGCCGAGCCCGACACGCCCCCCATCATCGCCGACAGCGCGAGCGAGGCCTGCGCAAGGCCGCCCCGCATGTGGCCCAGAAGCGCAGTCGCGAGGCCGAGAAGCCGCCGCGTGAGCCCGGTGTGGTTCATCAGGTTGCCCGCGAGGATGAAGAGCGGCACCGCCAGAAGCGCGAAGTTCTGGGTCTGGGTGATCGTCTGCTGCGCGGGGATCGTGAAGGGCAGGTCGGGGTTCTGGAAGAAGAACATCGCCGCCGCGGCTGCGATGGCGAAGGCCACGGGCATCCCCATGAGAAGGAACAGCACGAAGGCGGCGATGACGAGCGTCATGGCCGATCGCGCCAGTGGTCGCGGATCTTGCCGAGCGTGGTGAGGATCATCAGCGCGCAGCCGACGGGAAGCGCCGCCGTGACCCAGGAATAGGAGATGTCCGGCATCCCCTGGAAGGTGCGCGTCCGGCTGATCCAGGCGAGCCATGTCCCCGCCACGACCCCGTAGCCCAGGACGGCAAGGACGATCCCGTAGTTTGCGAGGTCAAGCCGCCAGCGCGCCGGGGGCGAGAGCCGGTCGGGGACGAGCCTGAGCGCCGTCAGCCGGTTGCGGTGCCAGGCGACGTCGGCCGACAGGAACGTGGCCCAGGCGAAGAAGCAGGTGGCGAAGTCGATGGTCGCGTTGACCGGCATCCGCATGAGCCGCGCCGTGCCGCCGATGAAGATCATCGCGACCATCGCGATCACGAAGATGCCGGCCAGCACGAGCTCGGCGCGCCGCAACCTGCCGGCAATTGCGTCCATGTCCTGCCCTTCCCTGGTCGGAGCCCCGCGGCGCGAACCGCGGAGCCCCTCGCCGTCTTGTCGCGGCGTGCCTCAGTTCGCCAGGTCGCCGCGGATCTGCGCCGCGGCCTCGCCAAGGCCCAGCACCTCGAAGGCCTTCATGCCCGCCGCGCGGAACGCCTCCATGTCCACATCCTCGACCACCGTCATGCCGGCTGCGACGAGCTGCTGCTTGGCCGCCTCCTGCACCTCGGCGATCTCGTTCGACGTCGCCTGGCCGGCCGCGCGGCATTCCTCGACCAGCACGGTCCGGATGTCCTCGGGAAGGCTCTGGAACCACTGCTCGCTCACGATCTGGAAGTTCACGAGAAGGATGTGCCGGGTCTCGTTGGCATAGCCCAGAACCTCGTTTATGTTCCGCGCTGTGATGTTGGAGTAGACGAGTTCCGCGCCGTCGATCGCGCGGTTCTGGAGGCCGGAGTAGACGTCGCCGAAGGCCATGGCCACCGGCTCGGCGCCCAGTGCGCGGATGGATTCCTGCCAGATCGGCGCCGGGGGCGTGCGGATGCGCTGGCCGGCGAGGTCCTCGGGCGTGCGGATCGGCTTGTTGGTGAAGAAGTTCCGCTCGCCCTGCACCCAGTCGAAGCAGACGGTGCGGATGCCGTGGGTCGTGGCGAGCTCCTCGAGCCAGCCCTGCATGGTCGGGCTTTCGGTCAGCGAGAAGGCCTCGTCCTTGTCGGCGACGAGGTAGGGGCCGTTCACCACGGCGATGCCGGGGACATAGGTGCCGAGCCGGGCCGAGTCGGTGTTCTGCCCGATGTTGGCGCCCTGGCGGATCTGCTCGATGATGTCCTCCTCGACGCCAAGCTGCGCCGAGTGGAACACCTCGATCTCGAGCCTCCCGCCGGTGCGCTCCTTCACGCGCTCGGCCCAGGCGAGGAACCCTTCGTGGAACGGCTCCGCCGGCCCGAGGACATGGTTGAAGCGCAGCGAGAACTCCTGCGCCGCCGCGGGCAGGGCGAGACAGAGCGCCGCTGCCGCGCCGCCGAGAAGGGCCGTTATCTTCCGTGTCGTCGTCATGGTCTTTCCTCCCTCTGGTTGGTCCGGGACCCGCCGTCGGCGGACCGGACGGGTGTCAGTCGTCGAACGGCAGGGCCGCTCCGGTGTCGCCCGCAAGCTTCCGGAACGCCTCCGCCGTCTCCGGGTCGAGCGGGATGCCCTCGCTGATCCGCCTGTCGCGCTCGGCCCATTCGCGGTCACCCGGCGCCATGACCCGGCCGCCCGGGACTGCGGGCGAGGCGCGGAGCGCGTCGAGGTAGCGGGCAAGGGCGCGGGCCATCGCCTCGGCGCCCGCGAAGGCGGCCGGGTCGAGCGCCAGCACGAAGGCGCCGAGCCCGCGCGGGGTCGAGAAATCGGGGCCGCCCATCGGCAGGAGGTCGGGGCTGAGCCCGCCGCCGGTCAGGACCGCGGCGAGGATTTCGGCCATGCCAGCGAGCCCCGCGCCCTTGTAGCCGAACGCCCCGCCGAGCGGCGCGAGCATCTCGACCGCCTCGGGCGCGCGGATGTCCCGGCCGCCTGCGTCCGAGGCGACGGCCTCGGGCAGGGGCTGGCCGGTCGAGGCGTAGAGAAGGACCCGGTTGTAGGGGATGGCGCTTGTCGCCATGTCGAAGAGCCAGGGGTCGCCCCCGCGCACGGGCGCCGCCATCGCGATCGGGTTCGTCCCATGGAACCGGGCCGCGCCCTCGTGAAGGCGCACGAAGGCGTCGGAATTGCCGAAAACGAGCCCGACCATGCCGCGTTCGGCGATCCGGATCGCATAGGCCCCGGCCGGGCCGAAATGGCTGCTGTCGCGGATCCCGACGGCGCCGACGCCGGCCTCGCCCGCCAACGCGCAGGCCTCTTCCGCCGCGAGATAGGTGGGCAGCGCGCCCTGGGCGTTGTCGCCGTGCATGATCCCGGACGCGGCGGCCGTGGCTTCGAACCACGGCCGGGGAACCGGGTTCAGCCGGCCGCCGCGCAGGCCTTGCACATAGTGCGGCAGGAGGCGCACGCCGTGGCTGTCCACGCCGTGCAGGCTGCCGTGCATGATGGACGCCCGGCAGGCCTCGGCCGATGGCGCGTCCGCCCCCGCCGCCCGCAAGGCCGCAAGGCAGAAGGCCGACAGCCTCTCGGGCAAGACATGCAGGACACCGGGGGGTGACACGCGGTTCACAGCGTCTGTCCTCCGTCGATCACCAGAAGCTGGCCGGTCATGAAGGCGGCCGCGTCCGAGGCGAGGAAGACCGCCGCCTCGGCCATTTCCTCGGGGCGGCCGAGCCGGCCCATCGCCTGCCGCGCGACGAAGGCCGCCCGCGTCGCGCCCGGGTCGGGCGTGGCGCCGATCCGGGCCTCGAGCGAGGGCGTGTCGGTCGTGCCGGGGCAGAGTGCGTTGCAGCGGATGCCGTCGCCCACATGCTCGCGTGCCACCGCCTTGGTCAGCCCGATCAGCGCCGCCTTGGACGTGCCGTAGGCGGCGCGGTCCCTGATGCCCGTGATGCTTGAGGCGACGGAGGCGACATTGACGATCGCGCCGCCGCCCTGCGCGATCATCCCGGGCAGGACGGCGCGGATCAGGCGCATGGGGGCCAGCACGTTGACCTGCCAGCTTGCCTCCCAGTCCGCGTCGCGGCTGCCGATCACGCCCCCCGCGACGACGAGCCCCGCGCAGTTCACGAGGATGTCCGACGGCTCCGCGGACAGAGTCGATTCCGTCTGTGGGTCTGTGACGTCGATGGCCAGAGGGCGGATCCCGGGCGCGAGGTCCGGCAGCGCCGCAAGCTTCGCGGCCGTACGGCCGATGGCAAGGACGCGCGCGCCCTCGGCCGCATAGGCCAGCGCGATGGCGCGGCCGATGCCCTGCCCCGCGCCCGTCACGATCGCCCTCTTGCCCGCCAGCCGCATCGCCCCGCCCAGATTGTCCTGTGCATCCACAGCGCAAAACAGTGTATGCATTAGACAATCCCGTTCGATCTTGCAAGCATGTTCCCGATGGCGTTCAAGCGGGGATGGGGGTCATGGATGGACGACATGCAACGGAGCGACTCTGATGCCGCCGGAGGCCGGCTTCACGCGCGGATCGCGGACATCCTGTCGGCAGAGATCGCGGGAGGCGTGCATCCCCCCGGGCGGCACCTGGTGGAGACTCAGCTGGCGGAACGGTTCGGCGTCTCCCGCGCGCCGGTCCGGCTCGCGCTTGCGCGCCTGTCGCAGGAGGGCTGGCTCGAGCACGTGCCTGCCCGCGGCCACACCGTCCGAAGCGACATTCCCGTCGCGAATGCCCCTGAGGGCGACGATGCGGATCATCCAAGGTCCGACCGGGAGATCGGGGCCCGCCATGCATGGGAGACGATCTACGCCGAGGTCGAGGACGCGATCACCGCGCGCATTGCGTTCGGAAGCTGGCAGGTCCCGGAAACGGCGCTTGCCCGCACGTTCGGCGTCAGCCGCACCGTCGCGCGCGACGTCCTCGCCCGGCTCCAGGGCCGGGGGCTCGTCCAGATGGACGGCGGGAGGTGGGTCGCCGCCGGCCTGAGCCCGCAGCGCGTGGACGAACTCTACAGGCTGCGCGCGCTCCTCGAACCGGCGGCGCTCCGCGAGATCGGGTCTTCGCTGCCGGCCGGACTTGTCGAGACGTCGATCCGGCGGCTGGAGGAGGCCGCCGCGGGACATGCGGACGGCGCCACGCTCGACGGACTGGAGCAGGATCTCCATGTCGATCTTCTCTCATGCTGCGCCAACGGCACCCTCCTCGCTGCCGTCCGGCAGCCGCAGTCCCTCCTGATCGCGCACCGCTTCCTCTATCGCGCCACGGCTGAGCTTTTCGAGACGGAGCCGTTCATCGATGAGCATCTCGGGATATTCCATGCCTTCGCTCGCGGAGACGCGGACGCCGCGAGTGCGCTCCTGTACGGCCATCTCATGGACTCGCGCCTCCGCGCCGTCCGCCGTCTCAAGGCTCTGCGCAGTTTCGACGGGATCGAGGACGTTCCTTACCTCAGGCCCTCGTCGAGGCTGCCTTTGGCTTAGCACCGTTGTCTATGCCGATACGAACGCTTGCTTCGCTGGCAATGAGCGCGGACGGCCAGGTCCTGCGGAAAGCGAACGGACGGTCTGTTTGGCCGAGGTTCAAAATGTGCATCTTCCGGCCATTCGCCCAATGACTGGAGTGGATCCGGGCTCGCACCCCTTGTTTTCTCGGGAGAATCAGGGCTTCCCAGGAAAATCGTGCCGGTCGTGCAGAATTCGCACGACAGGGCGTGCGTGCGCGAAACCGCTGTCTTTCGCACACTTATGGTGCATTGACGGCGGCGGGCAAAAGGAATGGCCCGCGCGAGGCGGGCCCTGATCCGACTGAATTTTGCAGGGTCACTTCGTCCGATTGAGGACCTTCATGAGCGTCGCGGCATCAAGGCTGTCACGGCAATTTGGCATGGGGAAGGGCGAGTACCCGATCGGGGTGGAATAGGTCTTCGCAAAGGCGTATGCGAAGTGGACGATCTCGCACACGGTGTCGCCCTGAACCCAGGCGCGCGTGAACGCCTCGATCAGCATCTCAATCACCAAGCCGTACCGGTTGCAGCAGGCGAAGGCGAGCCGATTGAGGGAATCGGGGTCGGCCAGAGGGTCGAAATCGAGTCCTGCGCGTTTGGCGTAGCTGAAGGTCAGGTGCAGGAGCTCGTCCAGATCCGCCTAACGCGACAGGTCGATCTCCTCGAACCGTACAGTCTGCAGGAGCCGGGCCAATTGCTCCTCCTTTGCGATGTGCGCGGCGAGGGTCGGAATTCCCGACAGGATGAGCATGAGGGGCCAACGCGAATCCTTCAAAAGGGTCTTGAAGCTGTCGAGGAACTGCTGACGGGTCCGGTCACCGTCGGCGGTGAAGACGTGCTGGCATTCATCGAAGCGAATGCCGACGACCCCTTGGAGCTCTGCATACTTGACGACGAGATCCCAGATCTGGGCCTGGCTGTGGCGGCCATTCAGTTTGTAGCCGAGGACGCTCTGGATCTTCATTCCCATGTCCTTCCAGGTGATCTTCCCGGACAGGATGCACTGAATGATTTTGGCCGGTCGGCCGTCCGGCATGGTGACCGACCCGTCGTTGAACTTCTCGAGGAGAGACTGGATCTCGCGGGATTTCCCGCGGCGGGACTCGCCGATGACGAGGATGCCCCGCGCCTCGAAGGGACGCCCCGAGCTTGAATTGGCGTAATGGTCCGACGCGCACCAGGACAGGGCCTCGTGCAGATCCTCCTCCCGCTGGAATGGGAAATGGGCGGCCTTGAGGTGGGCGGAAGCGGCAATCACCTTCGCGTTGATGAACGACATCACCGGAGCTCCTTGAGGTTCTCGGGACAGGACAGGCGCACGCGCGTCGGCGCCGGGTTACGAGGAGATGACCGTTTGCGCGGCGCCTTGTCGGATTCGGGCTGGGACGCGGGTTGGTCCGACGCCAGTTCGATCTCCGGACCCGTTGCGCTGGACCCGTCCGTCATCGTGCGCGGAGGAGTCTCGTCGTCCCCGTCGGCAAGCTGCGCCCCGGATCCTCCGAGACGGCAAACGACGCCGCCGGCCCCCGCATTCATGAGGTCACCCGGGCGCGTCGTGCCGGGCTTCGCGGACATCACGAGCGAGATCTTGCATTCATCGATCTCCACAAGTTCGCCGATCAAGAGCGCGCGCACGGATGTGCTGCCTCGGCCGCACTTGTTCCGGGCGTAATTCAGGCCCTTCGTCGCGAGGGCGGAGGTGTCGCAGGCCATCCGATAGCCGACTGCGTCGGCGCTGAGACGATCCCGCACCTTATCCGGGCGCACTGGGGCGGATCCAGTTCGCACACAACCTTTTCTTCAAGAAATCAGGGTACTGCGAGAAAATGGCGCTCGTCGCGCAGAATTCCCTTGACAGGGGTGCGTACGAGAAACCGCCGTTTTGCGCACTCTTATGCTGCATTGACAGAAGAGTTGCGTTTTTGGCGACCCCGGGAGGACTTGAACCCCCAACCTTGGACTTAGAAGGTCCCTGCTCTATCCGGTTGAGCTACGGGGCCGCTGAAAATTGTTCGAAGGAAGATTTGGCTCCGTCGCTTATACGCTCAAGCCCCATCAATAAAGAGCAAAATCGCCCGTTGACAGATGGACTAGAAGGTCACTGCTCCATCCGGCTGAACTACGGGGCCTTATTGCCCTTTGCCCACTTCGAAGCCGCTCCGCAATCAAGGGATCACACAGCCAACCGTCTGTTCTTTAACAGCTTTCCCTCCTGATCGCAACGGAATGGGGAACCTCGGGCCTTAGGCAGCTTGGTCAGAGCGGGCGCGCCGTCCTCAGTGCGTCCAGGCGCCCCGACGGTTCGTGGCGAAGTTCTCGCCGTAGCCACGCGGCCGGATGTTTGGCTTGCGCGTCTTCGGCTCGAGCACCAGCGCGTCGATCCCGTGCGCGCGCGCATAGTCCAGCGCCGCCTCCCGCGTCTCGAAGCTCATCCTGACCTGCGCCTGGGTGTCCGCCGAAGACGTCCAGCCCATCAGCGGGTCGATTCCGCGCGCCGAGGCCGGCGCGAATTCGAGCACCCAGGACCGGGTCTTTGCCGTGCCCGACGACATGGCGGTGCGGGCGGGCCGGTAGATGCGGGCGCGCATGCGGCTCTCCAAGTTGCGACATGAGTGTTATCCGCAAAACTGCAGCATGGCGCAAGGCCGGGCCGAAGGCGGGAGTCGAGAGGCTGCCGCGGGCGTTTTCGCGAGGGGTGGGTGGGGTAGCACGTTCCGCCGCCGGCAGCCTCTCTCCGCTGCTTGCCGATCCAGTTTACACATCCTGGACGTGTATACAAGATATTTTTCTTCCCAAGGTTGTATCTGCATCGGACGTCTGCCGATCATCGGAGACTCCCGGTCCGCCTCGCGACCCGGCAAGATACCGGCGGGCGGTCAGCGGCGGGCTCCCCTTGCCCCCGGCTCGCGCATGCCCCACCTTCGCAACGACCCTTCCCCGCGATCCAGAGGTGCAGGATGCACAACAACTCGCCCGAGCAGATGCCCGTGCTTCATGCGCCCGCCGCCCATGTCCGCATCCGCGAGAAGCTGGAAGGCGGCCGACGCTTCGTCATGCATTCCGAGTTCCAGCCGGCGGGCGACCAGCCCACGGCCATCGCCGAACTCGCGGGCGGGCTTCGCGCCGGAGAGCGCGACCAGGTCCTCCTGGGCGCTACCGGCACCGGCAAGACCTTCACGATGGCCAGGATCATCGAGGAAACCCAGCGCCCGGCCATCATCCTTGCCCCCAACAAGACGCTCGCCGCCCAGCTCTACGGCGAATTCAAGGGCTTCTTCCCCGAGAACGCGGT
>DAINOF010000083.1:0-12240 GCA_036735505.1 Paracoccaceae bacterium | reverse complement strand
TGCAACTGGCGCGCGTGGTGTTCTCCACCGCCGAGGTGTTCTGCTTCTACTTTGCCGTCACCACCCTGCCGCTGGCCGATGTGATGACCTTCTGGCTGGCCGCGCCGATCTACGTGGCCGCCGTCTCGCCCGTCCTTCTGGGCGAACGCGTGACGGCCCGGCGCTGGATCGCGGTCGGCATGGGTTTTGCGGGCGTGCTTATAGCGCTTGCCCCCTCGGGCGCGGTGTCGGGGACAGCGACTGCCGCCGCGATGATCGGTTCGGCCTGCTTCGCGGCGATGATGGTCACCGGGCGGACGCTGAGAAGGACGCCCGACACCGCGCTCGTCTTCTGGCAGCTGATCGGCGCGGGGCTCGCCGGGGCGGTCACGGTGCCTTTCGCGTGGTCAGGCCCGACCCCGACCGACTGGGCGCTGCTGTCGCTTCTGGGGGTCGTCGCGATGGTCGCGCATCTCTGCGTGACGCGCGCGCTCAAGCTGGCCGATGCGGCGCTCGTGGCGCCGCTGCAATACACGCTCCTGCCCTGGGCGATCCTGCTCGGCTGGCTGTTCTTCGGCGACGTGCCGACGACCGGGATGCTGCTGGGCGGGCTCGTCATCGTCGCCGCGGGCCTCCTGCTGCTTCTGCCCGAGCGGGGCAAGGTCCGGCGTCAACGCGGCTGACCGGCGGCCGGACGCCGGCCTCTCCGGCACGACGTCAGCCGTCCTCGGGTCCATGGCCTGCCGCGCTGTCCTTGCGGAGGTCCCGAGGCCGGAACGGGGGCGTCCCTGCTGCCCGCAGGCACCTGATGCGAATGGCAAGCGCCCGGCCGGCACGCCATGGCCAACTTCACAGAACTGTCACATCGGAATTGTAAAAACGTTACGCGTTTCGCTTAGCGCAGGGGTGCTGCCGGGCGAGCCCGGCTACAAAAGAGAATCATCAGGAGTAGTCTTATGTCCCTCAAAGTGACAGCCTCCGCGCTGGCGATCGTCGCGCTGTCCGTGTCGGCGGCCTCGGCCCGCGACCAGGTGCAGATCACCGGCTCGTCCACCGTGCTTCCCTATTCGACCATCGTTGCCGAAGCCTTCGGCGAAAACTTCGATTTCCCGACCCCGGTCGTGGAAGGCGGCGGCTCGGGTGCCGGCCGCGCGAAGATGTGCCTGGGCGTCGGCCCGAACACCGTCGACATCGCCAACTCGTCCTCGCGCATCACCCAGAAGGACATCGACACCTGTGCCGCAGCCGGCGTGACAGAGGTGCTGGAAGTCCGCTTCGGCTATGACGGCATCGTCTTCGCCTCGGACGTGAACGGCCCCTCCTTCGCCTTCACGCCCGGCGACATCTACATCGCCGTTGCGGCGAATGTGAACGTGAACGGC
Source organism: Paracoccaceae bacterium (assembly GCA_036735505.1). Taxonomy (GTDB): domain Bacteria; phylum Pseudomonadota; class Alphaproteobacteria; order Rhodobacterales; family Rhodobacteraceae; genus DAINOF01. The sequence continues at coordinate 10,879 of DAINOF010000083.1, read as the reverse complement.
GCCATCGCGCCCAACACGTTCAGACAGTGGTCCGAGTTCAACCCGAACCTCCCCGCGCAGAACATCCTCGTCCTGTCGCCCGGCACCAAGCACGGCACGCGCGAAGTGTACGACGAGCGCGTCATCATCGCAGGTTGCCGTGAGACCGGCGCCTTCGACCTCTTCCTCGCCGTCGCCGAAGGTGAGGACGACCGCGCCAAGCAGCGCGCGGCCGCGTCGGAATGCGCCAAGCTGCGGACCGACGGCCGCAACGTCGACATCGACGGCGACTACACCGAGACGCTCCAGCGGCTCGATAACGACAAGAACGCCATCGGCGTGTTCGGCCTGTCGTTCTACCAGAACAACACCGACAAGCTTCAGGTCGCCACGATGGGCGGTGTCACGCCCTCGACCGAAACGATCGCGACTGGCGAATACCCGGTCTCGCGCCCGCTCTTCTTCTACGTGAAGGTGGCGCATCTCGACGTGATCCCCGGCCTCCAGGAATATGTCGAGTTCTTCGTCTCCGACGACATGGCCGGCCCGAACGGCCCGCTCGCGGCTTACGGCCTCGTGTCGGACCCGGAACTGGCCGCGACCCAGGAAATGGTTCGCAACCGCACCCCGATGGGCGCGCTGAACTGATCTGACGATCTCGCGGCGCCCCGGACCTTCCGGGGCGCCGCTCCTCCAGCGGTGCGGGGCGCCCAATGTCCGTTTTTCTCCTGATCGTCGTGCTTCTGGTGCTCGCGGGTGCCGGCTTTGTGCTCGGCCGCAGCCGTGCGCTCGCCTCCGTGGGCGGCAATCCGATCAAGCTTCATTCGCTTCCGGTCTACTACGGCTGGCACGGCGCGATCATGACCCTTCTCCCGGCGCTGGCCGTTCTGACGATCTGGGTCATCGCGCAGCCGCTGATGATCGAACGCCAGCTGGCGGGGTTCTTCCCGCCCGAGCAATTCGCGAACGACTCGGAACGCACGCTTCTGTTTGCCGACGTCCGCCGCGTGGCGCAGGGCCTTGATACGGCCGTTGCAGCCGGCGCGCTCAGCGAAGAGCAGGCACGGATGATCCGGACCGAGTTCGGATCGGTCAGGGACCGTCTCGCCGACGTCGGCGTGGCGCTCGGTGCCGAGGTGACGCCGTCCGTTCTGCAGGCCGCACAGCGCTACCGCGAGCTTGCCTCGTCCAGTGCGCTCTGGCGCGCGATCGTTACGCTCGTGGTCGCCATCGGCTCCTTCGCCTGGGCCATGAAGATCACCAACGGCGAACTCAGGACACGCAACCGGGTCGAGGTCGTGATCCTCGGCCTCCTGATCCTCGCCTCGACCATCGCGATCCTGACGACGATCGGGATCGTCCTGTCGATGCTGACCGAGACGATCCGCTTCTCGTCGATGTATCCGTTCCAGGACTTCCTGTTCGGCCTGACGTGGTCTCCCACGTTCCAGGGCAACAGCGAACTCGGCCTGCTTCCGCTGCTCTGGGGCACGCTCTACATCAGCCTTGTGTCGATGATCGTGGCCGTCCCGATCGGCCTGTTCACGGCGATCTACCTTGCCGAATACGCAAGCTCGCGCGTCCGCTCGATCGTCAAGCCGCTGATCGAGGTGATCGCGGGGATCCCGACCGTCGTCTTCGGTCTCTTCGCGCTCGTCACGGTCGGCCCGTTCTTGCGCGACTACTTCGCCGCGCCGACCGGGCTCGGGACCTCCGGCTCGTCCGTGATGACGGCGGGCATCGTGATCGGGATCCTCAATATCCCCTTCATCTCGTCGCTGGCCGACGACATCATCAACTCGGTGCCGCAGTCGCTGCGCGACGGCGCCTACGGGCTTGGCGCGACGAAGTCCGAGACGGTGAAGCAGGTGATCCTGCCTGCCGCCCTTCCCGGCATCGTCGGCGCCGTGCTTCTGGCCGCGAGCCGCGCGATCGGCGAGACAATGATCGTGACGATGGGCGCGGGCGCGGCTGCCAAGCTTGACCTGAACCCCTTCGAGGCGATGACGACGATCACCGTCAAGATCGTGAGCCAGCTGACCGGCGACACCGAGTTCAACTCGCCCGAAACGCTCGTCGCCTTCGCGCTCGGCATGACGCTCTTCGTCATCACGCTGGGTCTCAACATCGTCGCCCTCTGGGTGGTCCGCAAGTATCGGGAGCAGTACGAATGACCGACGCCGCCGCCACGGGACTGCCCGCCGCGTCCCCCGCCAGGTCCAAGTCGTCGATCCTCGTGCAGGACGCGAGCATGAAGCGGCGCAACGCCGCCGAGGCGCGCTTCAAGGCCTATGGCGTCGCCGCGATCTGCGTCAGCCTGTCCGTGCTGTTCATCATGCTCTGGACGATCTTCACCGACGGCCTGTCGGCCTTCCGGCAGGCGACCTTCAGCTTCGAGATCACGCTCGACGCCGAGCGGCTCGACCCCGAAGGCAACCGCAACCGCGACGAGATGGCGCGCGTCACGACCATCGGCTACACGAGCCTCCTGAACGAGGCTCTGGTCAGCTACCTCGCCTCGCGCAACATCCCGACCGAGGGGGTCACCGACCGCGACATCGGCGCCTTCATCTCGCGCGACACGCCGGCCCGCCTGCGCGACATGGTGCTCGCCGATCCCTCGCTTCTCGGCCAGACGATCCGCTTCGACGGCTATGCGACCGGCCGGATCGACGGCTACCTCAAGGGCCGCGTCACCCGCGAGACCGCCGAGCGCGACACCAACATTTCGCCCGCCCAGCTCGAGCTGGCCGACCGGCTGGTCGAGGCCGACCTGCTGTCGCTCAAGTTCAACTGGGGCTTCCTGACCAACCCCGACGCCTCCGACACCCGTCCCGAAGCCTCGGGCCTCGGCGTCGCGATCATCGGCTCGGCCTACATGATGCTGCTCGTGGCAATCTTCGTGCTGCCGCTCGGGGTCGCGGCGTCGATCTACCTTGAAGAATTCGCGCCCAAGAACCGCTGGACCGACATCATCGAGGTGAACATCTCGAACCTCGCGGCGGTCCCGTCGATCGTCTACGGCATCCTCGGCCTCGCGGTCTTCATCAACTTCGCGAAGTTCCCGCAGTCCTCGCCGCTGGTCGGGGCGCTCGTGCTGACTCTGATGACGCTTCCCACGATCATCATCGCAACGCGCGCCTCTATCCGTGCCGTTCCGCCCTCGATCCGCGACGCGGCCCTCGGGGTCGGCGCCTCGAAGATGCAGACCGTGTTCCACCACGTCCTGCCTCTCGCTGCGCCGGGCATCCTGACCGGGACGATCCTCGGGCTTGCGACTGCGCTCGGCGAGACCGCGCCGCTTCTGCTGATCGGGATGGTGGCCTTCGTGGCGAACTACCCTGCGGGTCCCTTCGAGGGCGGGATGCTGGACCCGGCGACCGCGCTGCCGGTGCAGGTGTATTCCTGGGCCTCGCGGGCGGACCCTGCCTTCATCGAGCGGTCGGCCGGCGCGATCATCGTGCTGCTGGGCTTCCTGCTCATCATGAACATAGTGGCAATTGTTCTTCGCCGCCGATTTGAACGCCGCTGGTAGGAGGGGCGCACCATGGATGATCACAGACTGATCGAGAGAGCGACGACAGACATGAGTGAAGCGAAGATCACGTCGCGCAGCGTGAACGTCTATTACGGCGAGACGCACGCGATCAAGGACGTCAACGTCGACATCCTCGACAAGACCGTCACCGCCTTCATCGGTCCGTCCGGCTGCGGAAAGTCGACCTTCCTGCGCTGCATCAACCGCATGAACGACACGATCAGCGTCTGCCGCGTAACCGGACGGATCGCGATCGACGAGGAGGACATCTACGACAAGCGCGTCGACCCGGTGCAACTCCGCGCCAAGGTCGGCATGGTGTTCCAGAAGCCGAACCCCTTCCCCAAGTCGATCTTCGACAACGTCTCCTACGGGCCCAAGATCCACGGCCTCGCGCGGTCGAAGTCGGACCTGTCCGACATCGTCGAGAGCTCGCTCAAGAAGGCCGCGCTCTGGAACGAGGTGAAGGACCGCCTGAACGAGCCGGGCACCGGGCTTTCGGGCGGCCAGCAGCAGCGCCTGTGCATCGCGCGCGCCGTCGCGACCTCGCCCGAAGTCCTGCTGATGGACGAGCCCTGCTCGGCGCTCGACCCCATTGCCACTGCGCAGGTCGAGGAACTGATCGACGAGCTGAAGAAGAACTTCTCGGTCGTGATCGTCACGCACTCGATGCAGCAGGCCGCGCGCGTCAGCCAGAAGACGGCATTCTTCCACCTCGGCACGCTCGTCGAATACGGCGACACGGGCCAGATCTTCACCAACCCGCAGGATCCCCGCACGGAATCCTACATCTCCGGACGGATCGGCTGACATGGCGACCCCCACCGAACAGCACATCACCAGCGTGTTCGATCGCGATCTCGAGGCGATCCAGGCGCATATCATGAAGATGGGCGGACTCGTCGAGGCGCAGATCCTCGACGCCGCCAAGTCGCTCGACGAGCGCGACGAGGAACTGGCCGCCCGCGTCCGCGAGGCCGACGAGCAGATCGACGCGCTCGAGGAGCTCGTGAACGAGGAGGCCGCGCGCCTCATCGCGCTCCGCGCGCCGACGGCCTTCGACCTTCGCACGGTGCTGACCGTGCTCAAGATCAGCGCCAACCTCGAGCGCTGCGGCGACTATGCCAAGAACATGGCCAAGCGCACCACGGTCCTCGTGCAGATGCAGCCGGTCGAGGGCGCGGCCAAGTCGATCCGCCGGATGGCGCGCGAGGTCGAGCTGATGATGAAGGACGCGCTCGACGCCTACATCCAGCGCGACTCGAAGCTGGCCGAGCAGGTGCGCCTGCGCGACCGCGACGTCGACCAGATGTACAATGCGCTGTTCCGCGAGTTCCTGACCTTCATGATGGAGGACCCGCGGAACATCACGGCCTGCATGCACCTGCACTTCATCGCCAAGAACATCGAGCGGATGGGCGACCACGTCACCTCCATCGCCGAGCAGGTGATCTATCTCGTCGAGGGACAGTACCCCGAAGAGACGCGGCCCAAGGACGACCGGACGCCCTACGAGCGATTCGAGGAGACCGCCAAGTGACGACGGCCGACCAGCCCAAGGTACTCGTGGTCGAAGACGAGCCGGCACAACGCGAGGTGCTGGCCTACAACCTCGAGGCCGAAGGGTTCAAGGTGTCCCGTGCCGAGACCGGTGACGAGGCGTTGCTTCTCGTGGACGAGGAGACGCCCGACATCATCGTGCTCGACTGGATGTTGCCGGGCGTGTCGGGCATCGAGGTCTGCCGGCGGGTGAAGTCGCGGTCCGAGACGCGCGCCATCCCGATCATCATGCTCTCGGCGCGGTCGGAAGAGGTCGACCGGGTCCGCGGGCTCGAGACCGGGGCGGACGACTACGTCATCAAGCCCTATTCGGTCGTGGAGCTGATGGCGCGGGTGCGCTCGCAGCTGCGCCGCACCCGCCCCACGACCGTCGGCCAACGGCTCGAATTCCAGGACATCATCCTCGACGCCGAAACGCACCGGGTCGTTCGGGGAGACCGCACGCTGCGGCTCGGCCCGACCGAGTTCAGGCTCCTGTCGACCTTCATGGAGAAACCCGGACGGGTCTGGAGCCGCGAACAGTTGCTCGACCGGGTCTGGGGCAGGGACATCTACGTGGACACGCGCACGGTGGATGTCCATATCGGCCGGCTGCGCAAGGCGCTGATGGTCCACGGCGACAGCGACCCGATCCGCACCGTGCGCGGAGCGGGCTATGCTCTGGGATGACTTCGCACGCGTCGGCGCGCCGTCCGGTCTACGGCCTCTCACCGCGGGCCTGACCCTTGGTCAGGTGGCCTTTCCCGAGCCGCTCAGGTCTGCGGTCGCGCAGGCCGGCCTCTCTCCCGAGGAGGCGGGCGACCTTGCCGAGCTGGGCGCGCTCCTGCGCCTCCGCAGCCCCGACTTCGTGATCTGCCACGCCGCCCGGCTCGGGTCCGGCGGCGTGGCGGCGTTGGCCGGGATGCTCGACGCCCGGCTCGCTGCGTCGCTGCCTCTCTTCTTCGTGCATGAGGACCGCGCCGCGCCGGACGACGCCGCGGCCGGGGTGTCGTGGTCCGAGGTCTTCGCGCCCGGGCAGGACGCGCTCACCTGTTTCCTCGTCCTTCGTGCGGCGCTGCGGCGGCAGCGGCCGCAGGCGCTTACCGACATCCTGCAATTCGGCAAGCTGACGCTCGACCAGGAGAAATTCGTCCTCTCTCTCGACGGCACGGTCGCGCCGCTCACCAAGCTCGAACTCTGCATTCTGGGCGCCATGCTCGACGCGCCGCGGATGGTCTGGAACAAGGTCTTCATGAACCGAATCGTCTTCGGTTCGGCAGCCCTCAAACCGGGCCGGCAATTCGACACCTTCATGAGCCGGGTGCGCCGCGGCATCCGCGCCAAGACCGGGATCGACCCGATCGTCGCGGAACGTGGCATGGGCTATGCGCTGTCGCCCTGGGCGCTCGAGGCCGCGGGGCCTGGCGCCGCCGACGCGCGCTTGAAGCCCTAGCCCGGGCGCCGCCCGAGCGCGTCGAGATGCGCCCGGATCGTGGCCGCCCCGATGGCGAGCGTCACGGTCCCGTCGAGCGCCGTCACGAAGGGCTCGACCGAAAGGCACCCCGTCCAGCCCACCTCGCGCAGCGCGGCGAGGATCCCGGCGAAGTCGTCCTCTCCCATGCCCGGCGCGCCCCGGTTCGTGTCGTTGAGGTGGATGTGGCGGATCAGCCCCGTGGGCACCCAGCGGCGGATGACCTCGGCCACCGGGTCCGCTTCGGCCCGGCCCGCCGAGGAGGTGTCGATCATCGTGCGGAAGGCCGGATGATCCACGCGCGCCACCATCCCGGCCGCCTCGGCGACCGTGTTCAGGAAGGGCGTCTGGTCGCGCGACAGGGGCTCGATGCAATAGGTCAGGCCAAGCGCGCCCGCCCGCTCGGCGATGGGTCCGAAGAAGCCGGCCACCCGGTCGCGCAGCGCCTCGGCCGGCTCGGCCGGCGGCGGCACCCGCTGGGCGGGCGAGCCATGCACCATCACCCGACCGCCGAGCAGCGCGCAGATGTCGCAGAGCCGCAGGAGCGCGGCCTGCGTGTCGCCGGCGCGGTCTGGATCGGTGATCGACAGATGGGGGAAGGAGGTGAGGAGCCAGTGCAGCCCGGCAATGGCGAGACCGTGGTCGGCCGCGATGCGCGCCATCCCCTCAAGTGCCGCGTCCTTGACCGCGAAGGGGTCGGGCCCGAGCGTGCCGGGCGCGATCTCGAGCCCGCCATAGCCGATCGCTGCCGCGACCCGGCACTGCGCGGCGAAGTCGAGGCCGTCCCCGGCCAGCATCTCGTTGCAGGCAAAGAGCGGTCCCATGCCGCTCAGCCCTTCCGCTCGAGCCAGGCGAGCAGGATGTCGGCCGCGCGGCCCGCATGCTCGCGCAGCTTCTCGCCGGTGAAGTCCACGCCGAAGACGGCGTTGAGCGTGAAGCGGTTCGAGACCGGGAAGTAGCACAGCGAAGCGATCTGGATGTAGAGCGTCACCGGCGTCACGTCGTCCCGGAAGCGGCCCTCGGCCACCCCGCGTTCGAGCACGCGGCCGAGCTTTTCAAGCAGCTTCGACTGCACCTCGCGCCGGTCCTCGAGCTTCGAGATCGTGGCGCCGCCGCGCAGATTCTCGGTGTTGAGCATCGTGATGAACCACGGGTTGGTGCGGAAATGGTCCATCGTGAAGAGGCAGAGCTCGCGGATCGCCTGGGAAGGATCGAGCGCCTCGAGCTCGAGCGCCATCTCGGCCTCCCGGATCTGCACATAGGCCTCGCGCAGCGCGACGGCGTAGAGATCCTCCTTGTCGCCGAAATAGTCGTAGAGAAGCGGCTTGCTCACGCCCGCCTTCGCGGCGATCCGGTCGATCCGTGCGCCGTCGTAGCCGGCGGTCGAGAACTCGTCGAGCGCGGCATGAAGGATCGCCTTGCGCGAGGCATCGGCGTTGCGAACGCCGCGCTCCTTGCGCGCGAAGGTTCGGGACGGGGTCGACTGCGGCACGGTCCGGTCCTCCTGTCCCGCCCTTGGACCCCGGGCGCCCGCCATCGTCAATCCCCCGAGGTCCCGCGTGCCGGGCGTCCGCTCCGGAAGACGAACCGCCGGACGGCGGGAATGGTGAAGACGACGCTGGCAAGGATCAGGAGCGCGAAGGTGGCCGAGATCGGCCGTGTGAGGAAGGGCTCGAGGCTGCCGTCGCTCAGCGTCAGGCCGCGGCGCAGGCTCTTGTCGAGAAGGTCGCCCAGGATGATCCCAAGGACGAGCGGCGCCATGGGATAGTCGAGCCGCCGCAGGACATAGCCGATCACCCCGAAGGCCAGCATCACCCAGACGTCGAAGAGCCGCTGGGTCAGAGCGTAGGGGCCGATCACGCACATCACGAAGACGACCGGCATCAGCCAGCCGCGCGGCACCCGAAGCACCTGGATGAAGAGCGGCGTCAGCGCGAGCCCGAAGACGAGGATCGCGACGGTGGCGAAGACCAGCATGACGGCGACGCGGTAGATGAAGTCCGGCTGGTCGAACATGATCATCGGCCCGGGGCGCACCCCGTGGATGTAGAGCGCCGCGATCAGCACCGCCGCGGCGGCCGAGCCGGGGATGCCGAGCGTCAGCGTGGGGATGAGCGAGCCGGGCACGACCGCGCTGTTTCCGGTCTCGGACGCCGTCAGCCCCTCGACGCTGCCCTTGCCGAACAGGTGGCTCTCGCGCGAGGTCCGCTTGGCGGCGGCGTAGCTGCCCCAGGCGCCGATGTCCTCGCCTACGCCCGGGATGATCCCGATCCCGGTCCCGATCGTGCCGGACCGGAGGATCGTGCGGCGGTAGCTCCAGGCGCGTGCCAGCAGGTCGCCGAAGCGCACGCGTTCGGGCTTCTCAGTCCCGACCTCGCCCGCGGGGCGCGTCATGGTGAAGAGGATCTCGGCGAAGCCGAAGGCGCCCACCATGGCTGGGATCAGCCCGATCCCGCCGTTGAGTTCGGGGAACCCGAAGTTGAAGCGGATCTGCGAATGGATGCCGTCGCTGCCGATCATCGCGATCGACAGGCCGATCACCCCGGCGAGATAGCCCTTCACCGGCGAGCCCGCCTGCGTGAGCTGGCCCGAGATGATGATGCCGAAGAGCGCGAGCCAGAAGAACTCGAACGACCCGAAGCGCAGCGCGGCCTCGGCGAGCGGCGGGGCGAGGAGGATCAGGAACACGATGCCGACGAGCGTCCCGAGCGCCGAGCCCATCGTCGCCACGCCAAGCGCGAGGCCCGCCCGCCCGGCCCTGGCGAGCGGAAAGCCGTCGAGCGTCGAGGCGGCGGAGGCGGGCGTGCCTGGGATGTTGAGCAGGATCGCGCTCCGCGAGCCGCCGTAGATCGCGCCCACGTACATGCAGATCAGCACGAGGATCGCCGCGTCGCGGTCGAGCGAATAGGTCAGCGTCGTCAGAAGCGCCACGCCCATCGTGGCGGTGAGGCCGGGCAGGGCGCCCACGAAGATGCCCAGCAGCGTGGCCCAGGCCACGTGGAACAGCATTGTGGGCGCGAGGAAGTCGACGAAGGCGCCTCCGAGGGTGCCGAGCACCTCGCTCACGGCAGCCTCACGAGGAAGGCGCGCTCGAACATCAGCGCGATGGCGCCGCCCATGACGATGGCGAAGACGGCGATGGCGCCGAGCCGCAGGAGGCGCCGCCGCGGCGTGACAGGCCCCGCGGGCTCGAAAAGAGCCGTGAAGGCGGCGATGAAGAGGCTCGAGGCGAGCCAGAAATGGACGTTGCCGACGAGCACGAGCGCATAGAACAGGCAGAGCCCGCCCACCGCGGCGAGCCGCACGATCTCGTCCCGCGAAAAGCCGCCTTCGGCCGCGGCCTCGCCATCGGGCGGCGCGCGAAGCTGTCCCACGACGACCATCAGCGACATCGCCGCCATCACCGCGCCGAGCAGGATCGGGACGAGGCCCGGAAAGCTCGCCGGATGGATGTTGCGGGTCTCGAGCCGGTCCATCGTCAGCCCGCCCGCGAACTGCGCGATGCCGATGGCCATGAGGATGGTGGCGACACCGATATCGGCCGCGCGCTTCGTCAGCACGTCGCGTGTCTCCTTCAGGTGCGAAGGGCGGGTCGGCATGGGCCGGCCCGCCCCTGTCGGTCGGTCAGCGGGGCGTCAGTCGCAGGTGATGCCGATCTCGGAAGGATCGCGCACCGCCTCGCCGCGGGCCTTGAGCGCGCAGGCCTCGTGCGAGATGACCGGCATCGCCGCCGCCATCGCCTCGGCGCCCTGGCTCGGCGCAAAGATCGCGCCCCGCTCGCGCGCATAGGACTGAAGCTCGGGCGAGGTCATCACCCGATCGGCCCAGACCTCTGCGACCCTGTCATAGACCTCCTGCGGCGCGCCCTTCGGGATCAGGATCCCGAAGTAGTCCGACGCGACCTGCATGTCCGGCAGGAAGTCGGTGATCGGGGGCACGGGATCGAGCCCCTCGACCTCGAGCGCCGTCGAGGCGATCACCGCGAGCGGACGGATGCGGCCCGCGCGGACCATCTCGGTCTGCTCGACGGCAAGCTGCGTCGTCGCCACGACCTCGCCCGAGGCGGTGGCGGTCACGGCGGGGGCGCCGCCGTCATAGGCCACCATGCGCGCCTGCGTGCCGCCCGCCGCGTCGTTGATCGCGGCGAGCGCCATGCCCCCCGACGAGGTGACGCCGGCGGTGCCCACCGTGATCGTCCCGGCCTTCATCGCCTCGAGCAGTTCGCCGAAATCGGCATAGGGCGCATCGGCGTTCACGCTGATCATCGGCACGTTGGCGACGTGCAGGTAGATCTCGTAGTCGTCGATGCTCGTGTCCTCGAGCAGCCCCGAGATGGCATAGGTGGCGTTGTT
>DAINOF010000082.1:0-12248 GCA_036735505.1 Paracoccaceae bacterium | reverse complement strand
CCGGTGGGCTTCGGCGCCCAGCACCCGCCCGAGACGGCCAGCATCGTCCGCGACATCCGCGGCTATGGCTGGAAGGACGCGGACTGGATGGCGAGCCGTGCGGGGCGCAACGCCCGCACCGCCCCCATCTCGGTCTACGAGGTCCACCTCGGATCGTGGCGCCGCCGCTACGGCGAGGGCGGGCGGCCGCTGTCCTACCGCGAGGCGGCGGAGGAACTCGTCGACTACGCCCACGAGATGGGCTTCACCCATATCGAGCTGCTCCCGGTCTCGGAATATCCCTTCGACGGGTCCTGGGGCTACCAGCCCGTGGGCCTCTTCGCCCCCACGATCCGCTTCGGCCCCCCGCATGAATTCCGCGACCTCGTGGACGCGGCCCACGCCAGGGGGCTGGGCGTGCTGCTCGACTGGGTGCCGGGCCACTTCCCCTCCGACCCGCACGGCCTCGCGCGCTTCGACGGCACCGCGCTCTACGAACATTCAGACCCGCGCGAGGGCTTCCACAACGACTGGAATACCTACATCTACAATTTCGGCCGTTCCGAGGTCGCCAACTTCCTTATCTCTAACGCGCTCTACTGGCTCGAGGAATTCCACGTCGACGGGCTGCGCGTCGATGCGGTGGCCTCGATGCTCTACCGCGACTATTCCCGCCGGGCGGGCGAATGGGTCCCGAACAAGGACGGGGGCCGCGAGAACTACGAGGCCATCGCCCTTCTCCAGCGGATGAACGCCATCGCCTATGGCGAGGTGCCGGGGATCATGACGGTGGCCGAGGAATCGACGTCGTTCCCCAAGGTCTCGGCCCCGGTGGACGCGGGCGGGCTCGGCTTCGGCTACAAGTGGAACATGGGGTGGATGAACGACACCCTCGACTACATGCAGAAGGACCCGATCCACCGCCGCCATCATCACCACCAGATGACCTTCGGCCTGCACTACGCCTTCTCCGAGAACTTCATCCTGCCGATCAGCCATGACGAGGTCGTGCACGGGAAGGGCTCGATGCTCGCCAAGATGCCGGGCAACGAGTGGGAGAAGTTCGCGAACCTTCGCGCCTACTACGGCTTCATGTGGGGGCATCCGGGCAAGAAGCTGCTCTTCATGGGCTGCGAATTCGCCCAAGGCCACGAATGGAACCACGACGCCCAGATCGACTGGGACGCCGCGCACCGCCCCCCGCACGCCGGCATCCAGCGCCTCGTGCGCGACCTCAACACGCTCTACCGCGCGCACCCCGCGCTTCACGTGAAGGATTGCGAGCCCGAGGGCTTCCAGTGGCTCGAGGCGAACGCGGCGGACGAATCCGTCTTCGCCTGGGTCCGATACGGCGGGCCGCAGGACGCGCCCGTCGCCGTCCTGTGCAACTTCACGCCGCTGGCGCGCACATGGCGCACCGGCCTGCCGCGCTCGGGTCGCTGGCGCGAGGCGCTGAACACCGACGCCGCGCTCTACGGCGGCGGCGACCGGGGCAACATGGGCGGCGTCTCGGCGGATGGCCCCGAATGGAATGGCCAGCCCCACTCGGCCGAGCTTCATCTGCCGCCACTCTCCGCGATCTTCCTGATCCACGAGGGCGGCCCATGACGACACAAGAAGAAACAGGATTCAGGGGGAAACCATGCAGACGCCGTCCACCACGCGGCTTTCGAGCCGCTCGATGGCCTTCGTCCTCGCCGGAGGCCGCGGCAGCCGGCTGAAGGAACTGACCGACAGCCGCGCGAAACCGGCGGTCTACTTCGGCGGCAAGACCCGGATCATCGACTTCGCGCTCTCGAACGCGCTGAACTCGGGGATCCGCAAGATGGCGATCGCGACCCAGTACAAGGCGCACAGCCTCATCCGCCACTGCCAGCGCGGCTGGAACTTCTTCCGGGCCGAGCGCAACGAATACCTCGACATCCTTCCCGCCTCGCAGCGGGTGGACGAGACGCACTGGTACCAGGGCACCGCCGACGCGGTGTTCCAGAACGTCGACATCGTCGACAGCTACGGCATCGACTACGTCGTGATCCTCGCGGGGGACCACATCTACAAGATGGACTACGAGGTGATGATCCAGGACCACGTCGAAAGCGGCGCCGACGTGACGGTGGGCTGCCTCACCGTCCCGCGGTCCGAAGCCTCGGCCTTCGGCGTCATGGCGATCGACGACACGGGCCGCATCACGAGCTTTCTCGAAAAGCCGAAGGACCCGCCCGGCACGCCCGACGACCCCGACATCACGCTGGCCTCGATGGGGATCTACGTCTTCGACTGGGCCTTCCTGCGCGATCTCCTGTCGCGCGACGCGGACGACCCCAATTCCTCCCACGACTTCGGCGGCGACATCATCCCGGCCATCGTGAAGCACGGCAAGGCGGTGGCCCACCGCTTCGACACCTCCTGCGTCCGCCACAAGCCCGAGGCGCCGGTCTACTGGCGCGACGTGGGCACGATCGACGCCTACTGGAAGGCCAACATCGACCTCACGGGCTTCACCCCCGACCTCGACCTCTGGGACGTCACCTGGCCGATCTGGACCTATTCCGAAAGCGTGCCGCCCGCCAAGTTCGTGCACGACAGCCCCGACCGGCGCGGCTCGGCGGTGTCCTCGCTCGTCTCGGGCGGCTGCATCGTGTCGGGGACCGAGGTGCGCAATTCGCTTCTCTTCACCATGGTCCACACGAATTCCTACGCCACGCTCGACCACGCGGTGGTGCTGCCCTATGCGGTCGTGGGCCGCCACGCGCGGCTTCGCAACGTCGTCGTGGACCGCGGCGTGCGCATCCCCGAGGGGCTCGTCGCGGGCGAGGACCCGGTCGAGGATGCCCGCTGGTTCCGGGTCAGCGAGGGCGGCATCACGCTCATCACCCAGGACATGATCGAGCGGAGGGCGGCCGCGCTGTGAGACGGGTCCTCGCCGTCGCCTCGGAATGCGCGCCGCTCGTCAAGACGGGCGGGCTCGCGGACGTCGTGGGGGCGCTTCCGGCGGCGCTGAGACCGCAGGGCTGGGAGACGCGGACGCTCATCCCGGGCTATCCGAAGGTCCTCGCGGCTTTGGGCGAGGCCGAAGAGGTCGCGGCCGACCCCAACCTCTTCGGCGGCCCGGCGCGGGTGCTCTCGGGACAGGCAGGCGGCCTCGACCTCCTCGTTCTCGACGCGCCCCATCTCTACGACCGCCCCGGCCCGCCCTATTCCGGCCCCGACGGCAAGGACTGGCCCGACAACCCCGAACGCTTCGCGGCCCTGTCCTGGACCGCCGCCGTCCTCGCGGCCGAGGGGGCGGGCACATGGGCGCCGGACGTCGTCCACGCCCATGACTGGCAGGCGGGCCTTGCGCCCTGCTACCTCCGCATGGGCGGCTCCCGCACGCCGTCGCTCCTGACGATCCACAACGTCGCCTTCCAGGGCCTCGCGCCGACCGCGCGCCTCTCCTCGCTCCGCCTCGACCGCGCCGATTTCACCCCGGACGGCTTCGAATACTGGGGCCAGATCAGCGCGCTGAAGGCGGGCATCGCCTTCGCCACCCGCATCACCACCGTTTCTCCCACCTATGCCCGCGAACTCAGGACCGAGGAATTCGGCATGGGCCTTCAAGGCCTGCTCCGCGCGCGGGACACCGAGCTTTCGGGCATCCTGAACGGCATCGACACGGGCATCTGGGACCCCGCGACCGACCCGATGATCCGCGCCCGCTACCGCACGCCGAAGGGCAAGGCGCGCAACAAGCGCGCGCTCCGCCGCGACTTCGGCCTGCCCGAGACCGAGGGCCCGCTCGCCGTGGTCGTGTCGCGCCTCACGCACCAGAAGGGGCTCGACCTGCTGCTCGAGGCGCTGCCGGCCTTCGTCGACCGCGGCGGGCAATTGGCGCTTCTCGGCTCGGGCGACCCGGACCTCGAACGCGCCTTCGCCGCGGCGGCAGCCTCGCACCCGCTCATTGCCGTGCGCATCGGCTATGACGAGGCGCTCTCGCACCGCATGTATGCCGGCGCCGACGCCGTCCTTGTCCCCTCCCGCTTCGAGCCCTGCGGCCTCACGCAGCTCTACGGGCTCCGCTACGGCGCGATCCCGCTCGTGGCCTACACGGGCGGGCTCGTCGACACGGTGATCGATTCGACGCCGATGGCGCTGCGTTCCGGCGTCGCGACGGGCATTCACTTCCACCCCATCACCTCGGATGCGCTCGCCGCCGCGCTCGTGCGGCTCGTCGCGCTTTACAACGACGCCCCCACATGGTCCCGTCTGCAATCGAACGCGATGCGGCAGCCGGTTGGGTGGAACGGCTCGGCCGCGGACTATGCGGCACTCTACGAGGCGGTCACGGACCCGGCATGACCCACCCCTACACGGTCTCCGCAGGCGCGCCCTCGCCCCTTGGCGCGACCGTGACCGAAGACGGCGTGAACTTCGCCGTCTTCTCGGCCCATGCCACCCGCATGACGCTGTGCCTCTTCGAGGAGAGCGGCCGCGAGATGCGCGTGGACCTCCCCGAACGCGACGGCGACGTCTGGCACGGCCACCTTGCGGGCCTCCGCCCCGGCCAGCTCTACGGCTACCGCGCCCATGGACCCTACCGCCCCGACGAAGGCCACCGCTTCAACCCCTACAAGCTGCTGCTCGACCCCTACGCCCGCCGCATCACCGGCCAGCCCGAGTGGCACGACGTCCTCTACGGCTATACCTACCGCTCTGCCTCGAAGGACCTCGCCTTCGACAGCCGCAACAGCGCCGCCGCCATGCCGCGCTGCGTGGTGGACGACACGGCCTTTCCTGCGGCCCCGACCCACCCCCGCACGCCGCTCACCGAAACGGTGATCTACGAGGCGCATGTGAAGGGCCTCACCCAGCTTCACCCCGAGGTCCGCGCGAAGGGCACCTATTCGGGCCTCGCCGAGGACCCGGTGCTCGACCACCTCACCCGCCTCGGCGTCACCGCGATCGAGCTTCTGCCGGTCCACGCCTTCCTCGACGACCGCTTCCTCGTCGACAAGCGGCTCGTGAACTACTGGGGCTACCAGTCGGTGGGCTTCTTCGCCCCCGAGCCGCGGTATCTGAGCGACGGCCGCATCGCCGACTTCCGCCACATGGTCGACCGCTTCCACGCGGCCGGCATCGAGGTGCTGCTCGACGTCGTCTACAACCACTCGGGCGAAGGCGACGAACTCGGCCCGACGCTGATCTTCCGGGGCCTCGACAACCGCAGCTACTACCGGCTCCAGCACAACCCGCGCTACTACGTCAACGACACCGGCACCGGCAACACGCTGAACCTCGAGCACCCGATGGTGCTGCGCATGGTGATGGACAGCTTGCGCTACTGGGTCGAGGTGATGGGCGTCGACGGCTTCCGCTTCGACCTCTGCGCCACGCTCGGCCGAACCGCCACGGGCTTCCACCGCGACGCGGCCTTCTTCCAGGCGGTCCGCCAGGACCCGGTGCTGTCGCGGGTCAAGCTCATCGCCGAGCCCTGGGACATCGGCCCGGGCGGCTACCAGCTCGGCGCCTTTCCCGCGCCCTTCCTAGAATGGAACGACCGCTTCCGCGACGGCGTCCGCCGCTTCTGGCGCGGCGATCCCGGCCGCGCCCCCGACCTCGCCGAACGCATCACCGGCTCGGCCCAGCAGTTCGACCATGCCGGCCGGCTCGCCACCTCCTCGGTCAACATGCTGACCGCGCATGACGGCTTCACGCTGACCGACGTCGTGAGCTACGCCGAACGCTACAACCACGCGAACGGCGAGAACGGGCAGGACGGGCATCACGAGAACTACTCGGACAACCTCGGGCAGGAAGGCCCGACCGACGACCCCGCGATCCGCGCCGCCCGCGCCCGGCGCAAGCGCAACATGATGGCCACGCTGCTCCTGTCCCAAGGCACGCCGATGATCCTCGGCGGCGACGAGATCGGCCGCAGCCAGCGCGGCAACAACAACGCCTACAACCAGGACAGTCCCGTCTCCTGGGTCGACTGGACTGCCGCCGACCGCGAGTTCCTCGACTTCACCGCCCGCATGATCGCCTTCCGCAAGGCCCACCCGATCCTGCGCCAGAAGCTGTTCCTGCACTCGCGCGAACGCGCGATCGACGGACTCGAGGACCTGTTCTGGTGGCGCGAGGACGGCCAGCCCATGCGCACGACCGACTGGATCGATCCCTCGCGCCGGCTCGTCGCGGTCGAGATGCGCACGGCCTCGGGCACGCCGCCCTACGCCACGCTCGAGACGGCGATGTTCCTTGTCTTCAACGCGGGAAAGACGGCCGCGGTGACCCTGCCCGAGGCGCCGGAGGGGCAGGTCTGGACGCTCGAGGTCGACACCGCGCGACCCGACCTCAGGCCGGAGCGCATCCATCGACGGGCGGTGGAGGTGGCGGGCGACAGCGTCGCGGCCTTCGTGCTCGAGCCGGGCGCCGCCTGAGCGGGGCTTCCGGCCGGCCTTGAGGCGGGATCAGTCCTGGCGGGTGTCGATGAAGCTGCCGCCGGGACCGGCGATGCGGTCGGGCAGGGCGATGATCATCGCCTCGCGGACGATGAGGCAGGTGATCGCGCTCATCACGATCGTGTCGAAGGTAATCGCAAGCATCCAGTCCATGGCCACCTCCTTCGTTGGTAGGCCCATCTGTCTTCATGTTTCGGGCGCGATCGGGGCGGCGGAAGGGTATTTCACGGCCGTGCGGCACATTTTCGGGGCATCGTTTCCACGCTTGCCCCGACCCGGGGCCGCCTTGTCGGTCTGTTTCCCGGCCTCAGCCCGCGAAGGGATCCTCGGGATAGCCCACGCCTTCGAGGCAGAGCCCGTCGGGCGGCGCGACCGGCCCGCAGGCGGCGCGGTCGCACGCCGCGAGCGCATCTTGCACGTCGTCGGGCGTCCACGACCCCGCGCCCACCCGCTCTAGCGTGCCGACGAGGCTGCGCACCTGGTTGTGCAGGAAGCTGCGCGCGCGGACCCGGAAGCGGATCTCGGCGCCGTGCGGCAGGACGACCTCCTCGATCTCGAGCGCGTCGAGCGTCTTAACGGGGCTTTCCGCCTGGCACATGACCGAGCGGAAGGTGGTGAAGTCGTGCCGGCCGACCAGATGCGCCGCGGCCTCCCGCATCGGCCCGACCGCAAGGGGATGGCCTATCCGCCACACGATCCCGCGCTCGAGCGTCATGGGCGCGCGCCGCGTCACGACCCGGTAGAGATACCGCCGCTCGATCGCCGAGAATCGCGCGTGCCAGTCGGGGGCGACGCGCGCGGCGGCGAGCACGGCGACGGGCGCGGGCCTGAGGTGGAAGTTCAGCGCCTCGGACAGCCGGAACGGGTCCCAGTCGCGCGCGAGGTCGCACTGCGCCACCTGTCCCCGCGCATGCACGCCGGCATCTGTGCGCCCCGCCGCCGCGATGCCGGGCGCGTCGGGTTGGAGCTTGCGGATCGCCGTCTCCACCGCCTCTTGCACCGAGGGTTGCCCGGACTGCCGCTGCCAACCCGAGAACGGGCCGCCATGGTATTCGATCTTGAGGGCGTAGCGGGGCATGGCGGCGCGTCTAGTCCGGCCGGGGCGGCATTGCAACGCCGGGATCCGATCGGAACGCCCCCTCCCTGACCCTCCCCCGTGCCCGGGGGAGGGAAGCGCCCCGCACCCCCGCGCGACGCCGCGGCAGGCGCGCCTCCCTCCCCCGGACACGGGGGAGGGGCGGGGAGGGGGCCTCGCGTTCGAGGTGCGCTGCGACGCGGCGGGTCCGCCGACCCTTCCCTGCGTCCTCCCGGGTGCCTATGTTCCGCCTGAGACGAGGGACCCGTGGCCACGATCATCGGCGACATCGCGGAGGGACTGGCGCGCGGGGTCGACACCGCGCTCTCGACCGTGTCGGAAGCCTTCTTCGAGCCGGTGATCCGGCTCGGGGTCACCGGCCTGTCGCGCGCGGGCAAGACCGTGTTCATCACCTCGCTCGTCGCCAACATGATGAACCGCTCGCGGATGCCGCAATTGCGCGCCGCCGCCGAGGGCGGCATCCGTGCGGCCTATCTCCAGCCGCAGCCCGACGACACGGTGCCGCGCTTCGACTACGAGACGCATCTCGCCGCGCTGTCGGGCCCCGCGCCGCACTGGCCCGACAGCACGCGGGCCGTGAGCGAGTTGCGCCTGTCGCTTCGGGTGCAGCCCTCTGGCCTCATGGGCGGGCTCCGCGGGCCGCGGACGATCCACCTCGACATCGTCGACTATCCGGGCGAGTGGCTGCTCGACCTCGGCCTGATGGACAAGAGCTTCGAAGCCTGGTCGGCCGAGACGCTTGACCGCATCGAGACCCGCGAGAGCGCGGCGGGGTTCCGCGCCGCGCTCGCCGCCGCCGATCCGGCCGCCGGGCTCGACGAGCCCGCCGCCAAGGCGCTCGCCCAGAGCTTCACGGGCTACCTCGCCGCCGCCCGCGAGGCCGGCTTTTCCGACTGCACACCCGGCCGGTTCCTCCTGCCCGGCGACCTCGCGGGCTCGCCCGTCCTCACCTTCGCCCCGCTCCCCAAACCCGCCTCGGCGCGGCGCGGCTCGGTCTGGCGCGAGTTCGAGCGGCGCTTCGAGGCCTACAAGCGCGAGGTCGTGCGGCCCTTCTTCCGCGACCACTTCGCCCGGATCGACCGGCAGGTCGTGCTCGTCGACGCGCTGGGCGCGATCCATGCCGGTCCCCGCGCGGTCGAGGACCTGCGGCGCGCCATGGCCGACATCCTGCAGGCCTTCCGCCCGGGGCGGAACGCCTTCCTGTCGCAGCTTCTCGTCGGGCGGCGGGTCGAGCGCATCCTCTTCGCCGCGACCAAGGCCGACCACCTTCACCACACCCAGCATCCGCAGCTGACCGCGATCATGGAGGCGATGCTGCGCGACGCGAAGGACCGCGCCGACTTCGCCGGGGCGCGCACGGCCGCGATGTCGATCGCGAGCCTGCGCGCCACGACCGAGGACCGTGTCGAGCATGAGGGCCGCCCGCTCGATCTTGTGCGCGGCATCCTCGCGGGCAGCGGCAAGCGCGCGGCGATGTATCCCGGCCGCCTGCCCGAGGACCCCGCGCAGCTTCTGTCGCCGGCGCGGTCGGGGGCCGAGCGCTGGCTCGACGCCGACTATGCGGTGATGGCCTTCGCGCCCCAGCCGCTCGCGCTGAAGCCCGGCGAGGGGCCGCCGCACATCCGGCTCGACCGGGCGGCCGAGTTCCTGTTCGGGGACCGGCTCGGATGAGTCCCGGCGGCGCGCCTGCGGAGCCTGCGGGAGCCTCCGGCGGGAGTATTTGGACCAAGATGAACCCGAAGGCCGCCCGCCATGGCTGATCGCCCCGTGCTGCTCGAGCTTGACGAGGCGACCCCCGGCGTGACGCCCGCCGAGGCGCCGCCGGTGCCCGAGGCCGATGCGCCGCCCTCGGGCCGGGCGATGCGGACGGCGGCGGCGCTCGCCGCGCGGCCGGGTTCGCCGCTCGGGCGGTGGTTCTGGCGGCTGCTCGCGGCGCTTCTGGTCTTCGGGCTGTCGCTCTGGGCCACGGATTTCGTGACCGGTCTCGTCGCGCGGAATGCGGTCCTGGGGACTGTCGCGCTTGTGCTCCTCAGCCTGTTCCTCGCGGTCTGCCTCGCCATCGTGATACGGGAAGGGGCCGCGCTCGCCCGGCTTGCGCGGCTCGACCATGTCCAGAAGGCCGCCGCCGCGGCGCGGGCCGCCGGCGACCTTGGCGCCGCGCGCAAGGTGGCCGACCGGATCGCCGCGCTCTATGCGGGCCGGGCCGACCTGCGCTGGGGGCTCGACCGCCTGGCCGAGCGGCGGGGCGACGCCTTCGACGCCGACGCGCTCTTCGGTCTGGTGGAGGCCGAGGTCCTGGCCCCGCTCGACGCCGCCGCCCGGCTCGAGGTCGAGGCAGCGGCGCGGCAGGTCGCGACGGTGACCGCGCTCGTCCCCGTGGCGCTCGCCGATGTCGCGGCGGCGCTCGTCGCGAACCTGCGCATGATCCGGCGGATCGCCGAGATCTACGGCGGCCGCTCGGGCGCGGTCGAAAGCTGGCGGCTCACCCGCGCGGTGCTGTCCCATCTCGTCGCCACCGGCGCCGTCGCGGTGGGCGACGACCTTCTGGGCTCGGTCGGCGGCGGGCATCTCCTGACCAAGGTCTCGCGCCGCTTCGGCGAGGGGATCGTGAACGGCGCGCTCACCGCCCGGGTCGGCATCGCCGCGATGGAGGTCTGCCGCCCGCTTCCCTTCCACGCCGCGCGCCGCCCCTCGGTCACAGGCACGATCCAGAGGGCGCTGACCGGTCTCTTTTCCGCCAGGGAGTAACGTCATGGAATCGCTCGCCGTCGACCTTCGCACCATGGTCCGGACACCGCTGCACGAGGACCATGTGCGCCTGATGCGCGGCGTGGGCGAGGTGCGGGACCTCCGCGTGGGCGACTGGCTGGTGCGCCTCGGCGACCCGGCCGACACCTTCTTCTACCTCGAGGAGGGCGAGGTGGAGGCGGTCGAGCCGGTCACCGGCCGCCGCTATGGGAATGCGACGCTGGGACCCACGCAGTTCTTCGGCGAGATCAGCTTCCTCACCGGCGGATCGACGATGCTGCCGGCGCGGGCCGTTCAGGACAGCCGGGTTCTCGCCGTCCCGCGCGCGGCCATGCTCGAGCTCATGCGCGCGGTGCCCGAGATGTCGGACATCGTCGTGACCGTCCTTGCCGGCCGCCGCCGGAGGCTTCTCGAATCGAACGAAAGCTCGCTCACCGTGATCGGCGCCGAGGAGAGCCGGGAGCTCCGCCGCATCGTCGCCTTCGCGGGGCGCAACCGCATCCCGGTCCGGATGTTGCCGCTCATGGACGAAGAGGCGCGTCATACGGCCGAGGTCTGCGCCATCGTCCCCGACCGTCCGGCCGTCATCTTCGGCGCCGACCGCGTCGTCGACGACCCCACGCCCGAAAAGATCGCCCGCCTCCTCGGGCTCGACCTCGACGTGGCCGAGGGCACGATGTTCGACGTGCTGATCGTGGGCGGCGGTCCCGCAGGCATCGCGGCCGGGGTCTATGCGGGGTCCGAGGGGTTGTCGGCGCTCGTCCTCGACGATCTGGCCATCGGCGGGCAGGCGGGGCAATCCTCGCGGATCGAGAACTACATGGGCTTTCCCACCGGCATCTCGGGCGCCGACCTCTGCTGGCGCGGCGAGGTGCAGGCGATGAAGTTCGGCACCCGCTTCGCCGTGCCGCGCCGGGCCGAGGCGCTGGCGCGCCAGGACGACGGCAGTTTCCGCGCCACGCTCGACGACGGGCGCACCATCTGCGCCCGGGCGGTCGTCGTGGCGACGGGCGTGCAGTACCGGCGCCTGCCCCTCGACCGGCTCGAGCATTTCGAGGGCTCGGGCATCTACTATGCCGCCACCGACGTCGAGGCGCGCTACTGCCGCGACACCGAGGTTGTGGTGATCGGCGGCGGCAACTCGGCGGGGCAGGCGGCGATGTTCCTCTCGCGCACCGCCTGCCATGTCCATGTCCTCGTGCGCGGGCCGTCGCTCGCGGCCTCGATGTCGGACTACCTCTTGTCGCGGCTCGAGAAGGACCCGCGCATCACGATCCACTACCGCGCCGAGATGACGGCGCTCCATGGCGTGGACCGGCTCGAGGCGGTGACGATCCGCGATCATGGCCAGGGGCAGGACCGGCGGATCGACACGCGGGCGGTCTTCGTGATGGTCGGCGCCGCGCCCAACACCGCCTGGCTGTCGGGCCTTGTCGCGCTCGACGGCAAGGGCTTCGTGCTGACGGGTCCGGCGGCGGGGCGGCTGTCGGAGTACGAGACCTCGGCGCCGGGCATCTTCGCGGTGGGCGACGTGCGGGCGGGGTCGGTCAAGCGCGTCGCCTCGGCCGTGGGCGAGGGCTCGGTCGTGATCTCGCATGTCTGGTCCCATGTGAACGGCGTCTGACGGGTCGCTCAGGCGCGGTCGTCCTTGGGCGAGCCCATCACGACATAGGTCGTGATCGAGTTCACCTGCGGCAGCGTGCCGAGGACATCTGTGTGGAAGACCTTGAAGGCCGCGAGGTCTGCGACTTCGACCCGCAGGAAGTATTCGATCGTGCCGGTCACGTTGTGGCATTCGAGCACCTCGGGCGCGGCCCGCATCGCCCGCTCGAACGCCTCCTGGCTCGCCTTGGTGTGGACCGAAAGGCCCACGGCCAGATAGGCCACGAACCCGGTCCCGAGCTTGCCCCGGTCGATCACCGCGCGGTAGCCCGCGATGACGCCCTTGCGCTCGAGTTCCTGCACCCGCCGCAGGCAGGCCGATG
>DAINOF010000081.1:0-12252 GCA_036735505.1 Paracoccaceae bacterium | reverse complement strand
ACCAATTGATTAACAGTCAACTGCTCTACCGCTGAGCTACGCCGGAACACCGGGGGCGCGTATAGCAAGCAAGGATGGAGCCGTAAAGGGACCTCCGAGAGATTCGTGCGGGTCTTCAACGGCGCGAGAAGAGCGCCGATACGGCGAGCCTGGGGGACGCCCCGACCAGTCCGCGTTCGATGAGATCAACGAGATGCGCCAGCACATTGCGCTCGGCCGCGGGCAGGAGGGACGGAGCCACGTCGCTGTACACCCGCCGCACGATCTCGCCCACCGGCATGGGATGGTGGCCGAGTGCATCGAGGATCGCGCTTTCCCGCTGGCGGCGGTGCGCGGCCAGCCAGTCGAGCCGGGCGGCCGGGTCGCGGATGGGCGCGCCATGGCCCGGGTAGAGCACCCGGTCCTCGCGCGCGCGAAGCCGCGCCGTGCTCGACCGGAAGCTCGCCACATCGCCGTCCGGCGGGGAGACGAGGGTCGAGGCCCAGCCCATGACATGATCGCCCACGAGGACGAGATCGCCCAGCGCGAAGCCGAGGTGGCCTGCGAAATGCCCCGGGATGTGCAGCACCTCGAGCCGCGCGCCGGCGAAGGCCACCGCGTCGCCGTCCGCGAGCGTCGCGTCCGGCCGGAAGGCCGCGTCCACGCCCTCGCCGCCGCCGGCCAGTCCGCCCTCCGCGAGCGCCGCCATGACCGGCCGCCGCCCCGCCTCGGGCGGGCCGAAGCCGAGCACCGGCGCGCCCGTCTCGCGGGCAAGCCGCGGCGCCAGCGGGCTGTGGTCGAGATGCGCATGCGTCACCGCCACCGCCGCGACCCGGGCGCCGCCGAGCGCAGCGCGCAGCGCGGCGAGATGGGCGGGATCGTCGGGGCCGGGGTCGACCACCACGACCTCGGCCTCGCCCAGGATGTAGGTGTTCGTGCCCCAATGGGTCATCGGCGACGGATTGGGCGCGAGCACGAGCCGCAGGCCCGCCTCCAGTTCCACCGGTCTGCCGGGTTCCGGCCGCTCCATCCGCACTTCCTCCCGCACCCTCGCGCCACTAGGTTCTAGCGCATGAGGTTCGGCTGGCTCAAACGGTACACTCCGCGCTCGCTGATGGGGCGGGCGGCGCTGATCCTGCTCCTGCCCATCGTCACGATCCAGCTCGTCGTCGGCGTGGTCTTCATCCAGCGTCACTACGAGAACGTGACGCGCCAGATGACGCGCAACATCATGCTCGACCTCGGCTACGTCGCCGGGCAGATCGCCGCCGCGCCAGACCGCGGGACGGCCAAGACCGAGATCGCGCCGACGCTCGGCGCGCTCGACATCGACCTGGGCTTCGGGCCGGGCCCCGGGAGCGATTGGCGAAACTGGTACGACCTGTCGGGGCGCGTGATCATCGAGACGCTCGCGACCCTGCCGGGCGTGACGGCGGTGGACCTCGTGACGGACGACCGCCACGTGATCCTCGGGCTCGACACGCGCCACGGGCCCGCCCGCGTCGAGTTCCCGCGCAGCCGCGTCGTCGCGCGCAACCCCCACCAGCTCCTCGTGCTCATGGTCGTCGTGTCGCTGATCCTCACCGCGATCTCGTTTCTCTTCCTCAAGAACCAGATTCGCCCGATCCGCCGGCTCGCGGAGGCCGCGCAGGAGTTCGGGCGCGGTCGCTCGACCGAATACCGGCCTTCCGGGGCGAACGAGGTCCGCCTCGCGGGCAGCGCCTTTCTCGACATGCGCAACCGGATCGAACGTCACATCGAGCAGCGGACGCTGATGCTCTCGGGGGTCAGCCATGACCTGAGGACCCCGCTCACCCGGCTGAAGCTCGGGCTGTCGATGCTCGACACCGATGCCGAGGTCGAGGCGCTGAAGCAGGACGTGCACGACATGGAGCGGATGCTCGACACCTTCCTCGACTTCGCGCGGATGGGGGCGCTCGACGACCCCGAGGTGGTGGATGTGGTGGCCTTCGCCGAAGGGGCCGTCGCGGACGCGATCCGCGGCGGGGGGGCGGCACGCTTTACCCGGGCCGAGGCGGGCGGGCGCGTCTCGCTGAGACCCATGGCGGTGCGGCGGGCGCTCGACAACCTGATCGGCAACGCGTTGCGCCACGGGAGCCGGGCGGAGGTGTCCGTCAGCGTCACCGAACGCACGGTGCGCTTCACCGTCGAGGACGACGGGCCGGGCATCCCGGCCGCGCAGCGCGACCTCGCGATGCGGCCTTTCGCACGGCTCGATGCCGCACGCAACCAGAACAAGGGGACGGGCGTGGGGCTCGGCCTTGCCATCGCGTCGGACATCGCGCGCCAGCACGGCGGTGTGCTGCGCCTCGGCGAAAGCGCGCGGCTCGGCGGGCTGCGCGCGGATCTGGTGATCGCGCGCTGAGGGCGGGTCGCGGCGGCGGTTAGTCTGCGAGCCGCGGCGCCGGCACGAGGTTCAGCCGCGAGATCGCCTCCTGCACGTCCTCGGGCCAGACCCAGATCCGGTAGGGGCGCGGAATGCCCATGTAATCCTCGGGGCCGTGCAGCCTCCGGTCGCGCATGTCGAGGCAGTAGCGGCTCCGCCACTTCAGCCGCTCGGGTAAGGACAGGTCCTGCCCGGCGGCGATGCGCTTTGTGATGTCGTGCAGCTTCTCGCACATCCTGTACTCGTAGCCGGTCAGCGACAGGTCGTCAGCATATTGGCCAAGCCGCCCCTCCATCGCCCCCACGGCGACCTCGAGGAACAGGGGAAGGTCGAGTTCACCCGGAATTGACGGATAGAGGATGAAGGGCGCCGCCCAGCCCGACCCGACGAGGTCGAGATTGAACGTGGCGCGTTCAGCCCGGGTCAGCCGCTTCAGTTCCGCCGTCGAGTAGGACGGGGCCACATAGGCAAGAAGCCGGCCGTAGTTGTCGAAGGGCGCGTCCGCCGTCCGCACGAAAAGCTTGCGCAGGCCGCCGCCGGGCTTGGCGAGCCGCGCATCCTTTCGCGCCTTGCACCAGGCGCTCGCCGCCTGTCCTTGCGTGAAGTGGCGCGTGCCCGCCGTGGCATCGAGCCTGGGCAGGATGTAGTCCGCGAAGGCACGCGACACCGGCGCCGTTCCGTCGGCGATCCATCCGGCAAGCTCGGAGAACTCGGCATCGACCCGCGCCGCGCCGCTTTCGGACTTGGCGGTGATTTCTGGGGTGTCGATCGACAGCATCCGCACCGGCATCCGGATGTTCGGCGTGTCGCCGTCCGAAACATCGACGAGGTCGCGCGCGCCGAGCGAGGGAAGGTTGAATCCGGCCGGCGTCCACAGGATCTGGATAGGATCGGGCATGGCAAGGTCGTCCGCTGGTTCCGGCGGCGAGGATGGCCCGATTCGAGTCCCTGCGCACGCTCAACCGGAGGCGAACATCGGAAAGCTCACGCCGAGCGACCAGGCAAGGATGAGACCGAGGGCGAGACCCACGGGTGTCGCGCCGGCGCGCAGGCCGACCCACCGGCCCATGCTGCCGAAGACGAGGAAGAAGAGGACGATGACGGGCAGGATGATCACGAGGAAGAACAGCCGCTCGAAATCGAGCGCGACGGCGAGGCCGAGCGAGCCGAGAAGCGCGGCGCGGGCGGCGAGGCGGCGCAGGAAAGAGGCGCCGGTGCCGAGCGTCGCCAGCGCGTCGGCCGCCATGTAGGGCACCGCGCCGAGCGCGAGCGCGGCGATGATCGACGCGCGCTCGGGGATCGGCGCGAAGTTCGCCCCGTAGCGGTCGAGCGCGAGGCCAAAGGCGCCGAGCCCCCAGAGGACAAGCGCAGCCGCGGCCACGGGCCGCAAGGGGCCCGGGCGCACGCCCGCCCGGTATAGAAGCGCGATCTGCAGCACACCCTGCAGCGCGAGATGCAGCGCGAGGTAGTCAGCCACGAGAACCGGAAGCAGCGTCGTCTCGACCTGCGTCGCGAGAAGCGGTGCCGCGACGGCGGGAACGACCAGCGCCACCGCATAGGCGCGCGCGGACACGGGCCGCGGCGCCGGCGGGTCGTCCCGCAGGAGCGTCGCGAGCGGCCAGGCGAGCGCCACGAGGCTCGCGAGAAGAACGGCGAGCCACGGGCCGACCGCGGCGGGCCTGACCGGGGCCACGCGCCCGAAGGCGGCGTCGAGCCAGGCCTGCGCCTCGGTCAGCGACGTGGCCGAATAGAGCACGCCCACATGCTCGACCCGGGGCGCCACCGCCGTGCGGCGGACGACCTCGCCGTTCCGGACCGTCTCGCCTTCCTCGGCCTTGGGGTCGACGCGCCGCGCGGCGTCGAACGCCGCCGTGCGCAGGAACCGCTCCCAGGCGCCCGAGATGGCGAGAAGCCGCCGGGGCTCGGTCGCTGTGACCGCCTCCGAAAACATCGACACGCCCACGACCGGCCCCACGCGGGGGTCCGCGATGGCCGTGCGAACCACCACGTCCGAGGCCATGGAATGGCCCAGAAGCGCGACGCGCCCGTCCGCCCCCGGCAGGGAAAGCCCCGCGTCGATCACCGCCCGCGTCTCGTCGACGAGCCGCTGGGTCGTGCCGTCGACGCGCGTCACGTCGCCCGACATCGGCACGGGGTTCCGGCCGTGCCCCTCGAAGTCGAAGGCCAGCACGACATAGCCCGCCCGGGCGAGCGTCAGCGAGAAGGCCTGCATCAGCTGCGTCGATCCCGCGAAGCCGTGGGCGATCACCACGAGGGGTCCCTCGGCCCCCGGCAGGCGATAGGCCGTCGTCGGGGTCGTCCCCACGTCGACCGGCGTGATCTCGATCCCCGCGCGGGTGCGTTCAAGCTGCCAGACCGCGAGCGTCGCCGCGACCGCCGCCGCAAGGAACACCGCACCCCGTGGCCATGCCAGCTTCATGCCCGTCGCCTCCCCGTTCCCGGCGTGATCTAGCGGGATTCGACGGCGTGGACACGCCCCTTGAGGTCTTCGGCCCAGAGCCCGTCGGACTTGCGGAACACCATCCGGCCTTGCCTGCGGAACTCGGGCCTGTCGTCGCTGGCAGTGTACTGCTCGACCGCGAGCCGGCCGGGCGCGGCGTCAAGGAGGTTGAAGTCGTTTGGCTCGCCCCGCATCCGGGTCGACAGGCCCGTGCCCGCCTGCACCAGAAGAAGGCCGCCGAAGGCCCGGAACGGACCCGCCCGCCACATGTGCAGGTGGCCTGACAGGACCACGTCGGCGCCGCAGCCCGCGAGCGCCGTCAGCGCGCGCTCTGCCCCGGCCGCGAGCTGCTTGCGCGTATCGGGCAGGTGTTCGAGCGGATGGTGGCCCACGAGAAGATGGAGCCGGCCGGGATCGGCCGAGATCCTGCGGCAGAGCCGCGCGGTCGTGCCGCGCCCCATCCGGCCGCGCTGCCAGAAGAGCGGGTTGACCGTGTTCACGCCGTGGACGGCCACCTCGGCGTCCTCCCAATGCGGTTCGAGGTCCTCGGCGATGTAGCGGCGATAGCGTCGCCAGGGCGTGAAGAGGCGCTCGACGGCGTTGTGGAGCGGCGTGTCGTGGTTGCCGGGCACTGCGAGCACCGGCGCCGCGAGCGCGCCCATGAAGGTGCGCGCGGCGCGGAACTGCCCGGGGCGCGCGCGCTGGGTGAAGTCGCCCGAAATCGCCACGAGGTCGGGGGCGAGCGCGTTCACCGCCTCGATGAGGGGCCGCATAAGTGCCGGCCGTTCCCGCCCGAAGTGCAGGTCGGACAGATGCAGGATCCGCGTCACGCCGCCGCGTCCCCCGGTTCGGGCAGGATCACGCGAAGCGCGTCCTGGCGGATGCGGAACCGCAGCGGCGTCGGCAACCGGCTGCGCTCGCCGTCATGGGCCACGAGCATGTCATCCGCGCGGGTCTCGACGTCGATCTCGTCGCACTCGACGAGGCCGAGGTCGCGGCCGGGCCGGATACCCCCGGCCACGAGCCGAAGCGCGATCAGCATCAGGCGCGCCGGCGGCGCGTCGGGCGCGAGGAAAAGCGCGAAGCGGCCCGCCCGGACGGCCTCGGCGCCGTCGAGCCCGTAGCGGTCGAGCTGGAAGGCGCTGCGCGCCACGAAGACGAGCGGCGTGCGGGTCCGAAGCGTGCGGCCATCCACCACGACGCGCAGATGCAGCGACCGTGCAAGCCCCAGCACCGTCCGCGCGACCGACCAGTGCGCGGCGAGCCGCGACCGGCCCCAGCGGCGATAGACGCCTTCGCGCTCGCGCAGGATGGCGGGATAAAGCCCGAGGCTCGCGTTGTTGAGGAAGACCTTCCCGTTCACCTCCCCGACCGGCACGGGTTGCGCCCTGCCGGTCAAAAGGAGCCGCGCCGCCTCTGCGGGCTCTTCGGGGATGCCGAACCCGCGCGCTACGAAGTTGAAGGTTCCCATGGGCAGGATACCCAGCGTCCGGCCATGCGTTGCGGCGGCTTCGGCGACGGCCGCGATCGTTCCGTCTCCGCCCGCGGCGACGAGGACGCGGGACTCGTCCTCGACAGCCCGCGCGATCGCGGCCGGGAGCGCGCCGCCGTTCGGCACCTTGAGGATCTTCACCCGGTGCGCCTCGGCGCCGAAGAGCGCAGAAAGCCGGTCCTCGGCGTCGTCTTCCTTCCGTCGGCCCGACGCGGCGTTCAGGATGACGCAGAACTCGCGCGGCGCGGGGTGTCCCGCGGGATTGCCGGTTATCGGCATGTGGGCTAGCTCCATTGCGATCCTCCCCGAGCGGCGGACAACGCGCGCAGCCCCCCGGAAGTTGCGTCCCGCGGGGCGGGGTGCGGAGGGTCGGGGGCGCTGCCGCGACACGACGCGTCACCAAAACTTCACTCGACAGCCGGCCGTGATTCCGAAATGCAGGAATCATGGAATTGTCCCGAGCCATCGACGCCTTCGCCACCCTCGGCCATCCCGGCCGGCTCGCAGTCTTCCGGCTGTTGATGCGCTTTGCCCCGCAGGGCGTGCGTCCCACCGAGATGTCGCAGGCGCTGGGGCTCAAGGCCAACACGCTGTCGCATCATCTTTCGGACCTCTCCGCCGCTGGGCTCGTCCGGGTTGAGCGCCGGGGCCGGTCCCTCCACTACTCGGTCGACCTTGAAACGACCGAGGCGCTCGTCGGCTACCTTGCCCTCGACGTGGGCCGCGCCCGGCCCGATCTGCTCGCCCCCCTCCTCGCGTCCCGGAAGGACATCCCCATGCGCGACACCGATTTCGACGTGCTCTTCATCTGCACCGGCAACTCCGCCCGCTCGATCTTCGCCGAGACGCTTTTGCGCGATCTCGGCCAAGGCAAGTTCCAGGCCTTCTCGGCCGGAACGCAGCCCAACACCGATCTCAACCCCTTCGCGCTCGAGGTGCTGAAGCGCAACGGGCATGACGTCTCGGGCCTGCGGTCCAAGCACGTCTCCGAGTTCCAGCAGCCCGGCTCCATCGTCATGGACTTCGTCTTCACTGTCTGCGACACGGCCGCCGCCGAGGAGTGCCCGCCCTGGCCGGGACAGCCCATCACCGGCCACTGGGGCCTTCCGGACCCCGTGAAGGCCCCGGGCACCGATGCCGAGAAGGCGCTCGTGTTCGCGCAGACCTACGCCGCGCTCCGCCGCCGCATCGCGGCCTTCGTCGAACTGCCGTTCGACAGCCTGAGCCGGATGTCGCTCCAGGCGCGCGTCGACGCCATCGGCACCGCCGCCGACACCGCCGAAACCGCCTGAGCCGATGCCCCGCATCGCTCTCAACGGCCTTGGCCGGATCGGCAAGCTTGTCCTGCGCGACCTCGTCGACACCGGTGCAGGCGGCGACCTCGTGCTTCTCAACGATCCCGCGGGCGATGCCGAGCAGCATGCGCTGCTGATGGAGTTCGACAGCGTCCACGGACGCTGGCGGACGCCGGTGGCGCATGAGGAGGGGGCGCTGGTCCTTGACGGCCAGCGCATCCGCCTGACGCACGAGAAGACGATCGAGGCGCTGCCGATGGCCGAGCTGGGCGTGGACCTCGTGATCGACTGCACGGGCGTCTTCAAGACCGCTGCCAAGGTCGCCCCCTACTACGCGGCCGGCGCGAAGAAGGTCGTGGTCAGCGCGCCGGTGAAGGACGGCGGCGCGCTGAACCTCGTCTATGGCGTCAACCATCACCTCTACGACGGCTCGCAGGACCTCGTCACCGCGGCCTCCTGCACGACGAACTGCCTCGCGCCTGTGGTGAAGGTGATCCACGAGGGGATCGGCATCCGCCACGGCTCGATCACCACGATCCACGACGTGACGAACACCCAGACCATCGTGGACCGCCCGGCCAAGGACATGCGCCGTGCGCGCTCGGCGCTTTTGAACCTGATCCCCACGACCACCGGGAGCGCCACGGCGATCACGCTGATCTACCCCGAGCTCAAGGGGCGGCTGAACGGCCATGCGGTGCGCGTGCCGCTCCTGAACGCCTCGCTCACCGACTGCGTCTTCGAGGTGGAGCGGCCCACGACGGTCGAAGAGGTGAACGCGCTCTTCGAGGCCGCGGCCGACGGACCGCTGAAGGGCATCCTCGGCTTCGAGCGCCGCGAGCTCGTGTCGTCGGACTTCACCAACGACCCGCGATCGTCCATCGTCGACGGCCCGTCCACGATGGTGGTGAACGGCACGCAGGTGAAGATCTACGCCTGGTACGACAACGAGTGGGGCTATGCCTGCCGGCTGGCCGACATCGCCCGCATGGTGGCGGCCTCGCTGTGAGCGAGGCTGCTGCGCATCCGCCCCCGAACCCGCTTCGGGCCTATGCCGCCGTCACCGCGGCCTACTGGGCCTTCATGCTGTCGGACGGGGCGCTCAGGATGCTGGTGCTGTTGCACTTCAACACGCTGGGCTTCACGCCGATCCAGCTTGCCTGGCTGTTCCTGCTTTATGAGCTTGCCGGGATCGTCACTAACCTTGCTGCCGGCTGGCTGGCCGCGCGCTTCGGGCTCGCGGCCACACTCTACGCGGGGCTCGCGCTGCAGATCGCGGCACTCGTCGCGCTGGCCCAGCTCGACCCCGCATGGGGCGTGGTGGCCTCGGTCGTCTTCGTGATGGCGGTGCAGGGCATCTCGGGCGTGGCCAAGGACCTCTCGAAGATGTCCTCGAAATCGGCGGTCAAGCTTCTGGCGCCCAAGGAGGACGGCGGGCTCTTCCGCTGGGTCGCCGCGCTGACCGGATCGAAGAACGCGGTCAAGGGCCTGGGCTTCTTCCTCGGCGCGGCGCTGCTCGCGCTTGCGGGCTTCGGGACGGCGGTCTGGAGCATGGCGAGCGTGCTGGCCGCTATCCTTCTCGCCGTCGTCCTCTTCCTCCCCGCGGGCCTGCCCGGCCGCATGAAGGCCGAGGAGGCCTGGGGCGGCTGGCGATCAAAGGACCCGCGCGTGAACCGCCTGAGCCTCGCGCGGATGTTTCTCTTCGGGGCACGCGACGTCTGGTTCGTCGTCGGCATCCCCGTCTACTTCCAGGCGGTCCTGTCGGACGGCACGGCCGAGGGACGGCGCGAGGCGTTCTTCCTCATCGGCAGCTTCCTCGCGCTCTGGATCATCGCCTATGGCGCGGTGCAGGCCGCGGCCCCCCGGCTTCTCGGGGCGCGGACCCAGCCGGAAGAGGCGATGGCGGCCAAGGCCATCCTCTGGGCCGGTCTTCTCGTGCCGATCCCCTTCGCCCTCGCCGCAGCAGCCCATTTCGCGGGCGAGCCCTCGCCCTGGCTCAGCCTGACGCTGATCGGCGGGCTTCTCGTCTTCGGCTTCGTCTTCGCGATCAATTCGTCCGTCCATTCCTACCTGATCCTCGCCTTCGGATCGGCCGAGCGCATCACCCGCGACGTGGGCTTCTATTACATGGCGAACGCCGCGGGCCGGCTTCTCGGCACGCTTCTCTCCGGCGTCAGCTACCAGGTGGGCGGCCTGCCGCTGTGCCTCGCCACGGCCGGGACGATGGCGCTTCTCAGCTGGCTCGCCGCACGGCGGCTCGCGCGCGTGTAGACGACCGCCCGGCGCGATCCGCTCAGAACTTGGCGACGACGTTGAGGAAGACCCCCGACCCGTCGTAGTCGAGATCGGTGACGTCGTCCGAGACGCGGCCCCATTCGTAGCCGAGCCCGATCTTCGCGTTGTTGCCGACATGGCGATAGACGCCAAGCAGCGCGCCGGTCTCGGCCACCTCGTCGTCGACGCCGGCAAGCCCGCGCACCTCGCCCATCACGTCCCACTTGTGCACCACGTGCCAGTCGAGCCTGACGATGCCGAGATGCGCGGTCTGGTTGGTGAAGTCCGTCGTCCCGCGGGCGGCGACCTGCGAGGCGCGCACGCCGTACTTCGCGCCCAGCGTGAGCCGCGGGGTCAGGTCGTAGTCGCCGTCGACCGACAGGACGTGGCTGATCTGGAGCGGCCCGTCGGTCGAGCCGTCGGCCGTCACCTGATCCTCGCCCGGCAGGTCGCGCAGGTAGGTGTAGCGCGCGAGCAGGTTCAGCCGTTCATTGAGGACCGGCCGATAGGCGTAACCGAGCGTCGCCTCGAGGTATTCGCCGTCCCGGAAGCTCGACTGCGCGCTGTCGGAATAAAGCGCGTCGGCGCTCGCCACGACGCGCCAGTCGTCGTTCAGCCTGTAGCTGTATGCCGCCCGCAGGCCCCAGGTCTCGCGGTCCTGCGCGATACCCTCGCCGTCCTCGGTCCGGTATTCGAGCCGGAACCGGCCCGCCACGTCGTCGCCCTCGGCATAGGCCACGCCCAGCGAATACGCGTCGCGGTCGAAGTCGCCGCTCACCTGGTCCCGGACCTGCCCCGATTCGAGCGCGGCCGAGAAGGTCCAGCGCGCGTCGGGCGTGTAGGTCACGCCGTAGCCTTCGGTGAGCGACCGGCGGGCGCCGAAGAGGTCGAGGCTGTTCTCGAGGAAGGTCGAGACGGTGGCGGAATGGCGGATGCGGCTGCCGACCACGATCGTGCCGTCGTCCGCGCCGACGAGGTCCGTGCCCGACAGCGTCCGCGTCGGGTCGAGCGTGTAGCCGAGGTAGACCTCGCTGTCGGCGGTGGGCGCATAGCTCAGCCGCGCGCGCGCGCCGAGCCCGCCGTCGCCTTCGGACAACTCGCCCCCGAGCCGCAGCTTCTCGCTCAGCCGCGCATCGAAGCCCGCGCCCGCGCGATTGTTCGACCGGATCCCGCCCGCGCGGTCGAGCGTCGCCTGACCGAAGACGAACCACGACAGGTCGTCGCTTTCCCGCACATCGAGCCGCAGGGCGCCGTCGACCCGCTCGCCCGTCTCGTCCGGATCGCCGGGCGTTGTCTTGTCGGTCAGGGCCAGCGCCGCGCCGAGCGTGATCCGGTCGCCGAGGTCGTAGGAAAGACGCACCTCTCCCTCGGTGCTTTCGCGGCCGTCGTCGCTGTCGAAGCGCTCGGCGTCGATGCCGAAGCGCAGGCGCGGAGAAAGGCCGATGTCGGCCGTGATGCCGGAAAGCGTCTGGTCGTCGGCGATGTCCTCGGTCAGGGTGGAAAAGCCGGCCTCCTTGCGCTCGTGGTAGAGCCCGACGGTTCCGGGAACCGCCAGGCCGAGCTCGGTCAGGTCGAGCCGGCTTTCGACGCGGGTGCCCATCGCCGCGCCCGCGCCCGCGACTCCGTCCGGGGTGATCGTCAGGCCGCCGTCGGTCGAGATCGACCGGCCGAAGCCCGGGCCCTCGGTGCGGGCGATCTCGGCCTCGATGTAGCTCAGGTCGCCCAGCGACCAGAGCAGGTCCGCGCCCGAGGTCCGCTGGTCGGCCGTGCCGGTCTCGTCGCGTGTCGCGGTGACGCCGAGGCGAAGGTCGTCGGTCGCCATGACCTCGACCCGGCCGCCGAGCGACGCGCCGTCGAGGTCGCCCGTGGCCGGCGTGTACTCGTACTGCGCCACGAGGTCGATGTCGTGGCCGCCGATCGCGCCGTCGCGGACGAGGCCGCCCGCCGCGGCCGAGGACGACAGCGGCTCGGCCAGGATCAGGACGCCCTGGATGTAGTCGACCTCGTAGTCGACCCCGGCGATCAGGCGCCGTTCGCCCACGACCCGGCCGGTGTCGGGATCGGTGACGCGGACGGTGATCGTCTCGCTGTCGCCGTTGATGTCCTGGCGGCTCAGGAAGTAGATCGACCCGCCCGTGCCGCGCAGGATGTCGCGCTGCGGCAGCGTGTCGGGCTGGGCGGCGTAGAGCGTGACGCGGGCGCGCGGCGCGCCGTCGGCGGCCACGCCCGGCGTGACGTAGCGCAGTTCGGCCCCGTAGAGCGCGCGGTTCGTGGCAAGGAACCCGGTCCCGCCAAGCTGGCTCTTGAAGTCGCCCCAGGTCAGGCGCGAGCCGTCGCGTTCGAC
>DAINOF010000080.1:0-12299 GCA_036735505.1 Paracoccaceae bacterium | reverse complement strand
ACATGTATTCGAGATCCCTTGGGGTTAACGGTACGCGTCTTCTGGGCTTCAATCTTGGCGAAAATGCAGCATGGATTGACCGGAATTGTGCTCTTTGCGAGGATTGATTGGGGCGTGGAGTGCGATTGGCTCCGTTCTGAAAACAGTTGGAGCGCCGCAGATGCGGCGCTCCGGATCGTTCTGGGATGAGGCGGGGATGTCGCGCGGTCAGGCCGCGTTTCGCGATACCAGGCTGTCGGCCCGGATCCGGGCGAGCCGGACGAAGACGGTGCGGGCGATCCCGGTCGACTGCTTGGCGGTCTCGCTCACCATGAACAAAAGCCGCTCGCCCTCGAAGCGGTAGATCACCTGATGGTGCGACATCGCCACCTGCTCGCTCTCGGGGACGAGGTTCGGGCCGATGAAGTCGACGACGGACCGGAGCGTCCGGCCGGACGCGAGACAGAACCCCGCGAAGGCGCGCACGGCCGCGTCGTCGCCGGCAATGACCTCGACGTCGTCGGCATCCTGCAGATCGACCGACCCCACCGCCACGACGCCGTTCAGGGTCTCGAGGAAGGCCCGAAGGGGATCGGCCGGGGGCGTCTCGGCCGGCAGGAGCAGCATCAGCGGCTCGAGCGCGGCGGAGGCGTCCGTGGCGGGCGCCGGTTCGGGCGCCGGTTCGGGCGCGGGTTGGGGCGACGCTTCGGGCGCCACCTGGGGCGCAGCCGCCTCGGCCGTCTCGACCTGCGCCGCGCGCACCGACCCGAGCTGGATCACGTTGTCCGACGGCTCGGCCGCATCGGGCTCGTCGGACGCCTGCGGCAGCTCGGCGGCGATTCGCACCAGCGCCTCCGCGATCGCGGTGGCGCCGGTCTGCTCCCAGACGGGCCGGGTCTTCGCCGCACCGGCGATCGCGGCAGGCGACGCGCCCAGAAGGACGCTGGTCCCGAAGTAACCGGCCGTCTCGCGGCGGAGACGCTCGTGCAGGCGATCCCGGTCGGCCGCGGTGCGGAACTTGTCGGCGCGGCTCGCCACGAGAATCGCCTGCGCAGGCCGCCGGTCGCCCAGCTCGTCGAGGATGTTCTTCTCGCTCAGCCGCCAGGCCTGCGAGCCGATCGTCGTCCAGATCAGCACGTCGGATCCGGCGATCTCGGCGATGTCGCTGTCCCGCAGATAGCCGTCGCGCAGCGCCGGCACCTCGACGATCTCGCAGGTGCCGAAGGGCTGCACCTCGGCCCGTGCGATCCGGATCTCGGCAATGTCGGCATCCGGTTCGAACCCGGCGAGCGAACCCGTCGCTTCGGTCGCGCCATCGTGGCGGACCAGCGTGACCGCGTTCTCGGGCGCACCGAGGAGGATCCGGATCAGCGGCCGCTGTTCGAAGCCGAAGAAGTCCGGAAGGAACGTCTCGCGCAGCAGCGCCTGGATGACCGAGGATTTTCCGGAACTGATCTCGCCGCACAGGACGATCTTCAGCGGCACCTGGAGCTGGTACTCCGCGGGCTTGCTGTTCCGTTTCCGACTGCGTGCCATGGCCACCTCGCCTTACGCTGCTTCGAGTATCGGCGCGCCCGACAGCGAGCTGTCGAGTGCCGCAAGGTTCCGCAGCCGCTTGTCCAGAACCTCGATCTGGCTCTGGAGGCGCCCCAGCACCTTGGCCTGCCTGGCCTCGTCCTCGGCCATCTCCTTGAGCAGCCGCTGGTCGTTCCTCAGACGGCGCGACCGCTCGTTCAGGGTCGTCTCGAGCATGCGCTCCATGAGGCCGACGCGCTCGGTTCCGGCCGAGGCCCGTTCCGACTGCGCCTCGGAGAAGGCCTTGAGGAGCTTCTCGATCGCCGGCCGCAGTTCCGCGACGGCGAGCACGCGCATCACCTCGAAGGTCTTTTCCTTGTCGACCGAGCGCCGCTTCCAGAAGGCCCAGCTCCGCTCGTTGACCACGTCGATGCGCAGGGCCTTCTTCGACATGGTGAGCGTGGTCGTGAAGGTGTCGTAGGGCAGCCCGTCGAGCGAGATGGGCTCGATCGCCTCGCCGAAATGCTCGGTCACGACGCGGCACGAGGCGGTCATGCTGTTCGACAGCACGCCGTCGATCTCCCTGCGCCCGGTCGCGTAGCAGTCGTTCACCGCCATCTCGAGCTTCTTGTGCAGCGGCGTGAGGTCGATCTCGACCGCGTCGGTCTTGACGTTCCGGAGGCCGTCGCGGGCGATGCGGTCCTCGAGCATCGAGCGCTGGCTCTGGATGAAGGCGTCGACCCTCCGGTTGAGCTCCTGCTCGAGCGCGCCCCAGGAGGTGCCCACCACCGCCTCGATCCGCTCGTTGGCGCGGATCGCGAGCGCCTCGATCTCTGACTGGGCCCCGAGGATCAGCGAGATCTCGTCCTCGAGGTGCTTCAGCGCCTCGCCGTCCCGCTTGGCGCCCAGCTTCTCGATCTCGCCCTGCACCGATTCGCGCTCGCGCTTGGTCGAGAATGTCGTGGCCGAAATCCGCGCGCGGGTATCCTCAAGGAGGCGCGACAGCTGGTTGCAGCCGACCCCGTTGTCGATCACCGTCGACAGGGTCCGCTTCACGTCGTCGAGCCCCGAACCGAGCAGCAGCCGCTCCTCGCGCGTGTCGGGCACATGCCCGTAGCGCGTCCGCAGGTAGGCGGCGAGCGTCTCGGTGTCGAGTTCTGCGCGGATGGCCTCGCCCTCGTCGTCGAGCCGGAGCGCCGCATCGGCCATGAAGGCGCTGCCCGCGAGGATGGTGAACTCGATCTCGGGGATCGCCTTCTTGAGCCGGCGCGAGACGTCTTCGACCACGCGCTCGTACTTCTGGTCGTAGCCCTCGATCTCGTCGATGCGGTTGACGAAGATGAGCACGTCCTTGCTGTCCTGCTGGGCGAGGATGCGGATCAGGCCGATGTCGACGTCCGTCAGCGCCTGGTGGGCCGACAGCACGACGACGAAGACGTCCGACTTGTCGAGGCTCCGGCAGGTCACCTCGTCGCGCACGAGGAAGGGGTCGTTCACGCCGGGCGTGTCCATCACGATGGCCGGGACGAGGAACTCGGGCAGCCGCATGAAGATGTTGGCCTCGCGGGTCAGCGCCGCGTAGCGGCCCGTCGCCTCGCGGGTCAGCCCGTCGTCCGAGCCGGGGCCGGCGCAGACATAGCGCTTGAGCAGGTCCGCCGAGAGGAACGAGTATTCGTGCCGCGAGCCGAGAAGCGTATGGTAGTGCTTGCCGAGGCGCCGCTGCGCCTTGTCGCGAAGCTCTTCGCTCTGGCGCGCGAGAAGCTCGGAGTCAAAGCCCGGCAAAAGCTGCTCGGCCATCTTCCGGATATGGCCCGTCCCGTCGATGATCTCCTTCCAGTCCTCCTCGCCGAAGAACTCGAAGACCGCGCCAGTCGCGGGATCGCCCGGGATGTTGACGCGGATGTTGGTGATCACCGAGGTCCACGGATTGATGTCCGAGGGCAGGAAGTCGTGCTGCCGCAGGAGCGCGTTCAGGAAGGTGGACTTCCCCGCCTTCACCTGGCCTATGACGGCGACGCGCGCCGCCCAGGCATCGAGCCGCGCGCTCAGCTCGCGGAACTCCTCGCGGCTCGCGCGGTCCACCGTCTGTTCGAGCTTGGTCAGCTTCTCCCGGAGGAAGGTGAGCTGCTGCTTCTGAAGGGGGGCAATCTGCATCATGTCCAACTCGTCAGGATGAAGCGGAGGTGCTGGTCGACGTTGCGCCGGCCCTGAGGAGCGACCGTGTTTCGCTCAGGAGGACAGAGACGCAGGTCAGGAAACGTTCGTTGTCGGAAAGGTCGTGGTCTGAAATGATCCCCGCCCAGAGGTCGCGCACCGTCCCGTCGGGCAGAAGCAGCGAGGTGCCTCCGGCCGCGCCGGGGTCCCGCGCAGTCGCGGCGGTCGTCGTTGCTGCGGCCGGAAGGGGCTCGGGCCGGAGCTCGGGCCGGAGCTCGGACGGAGGGACCGCATCGCGATCCTCGCCAATCGGCCCAGGCTCGGCCGCGACCTCGGGCTCATGCCGCCAAGCGTCCTCCGCGGGACCGGCGTCGAGATCGTCTGCCGCCGCCTCGGGCTCCGCCTCGAAGGCCCGGTCTCCGTCCTCGACGTCGACACTCGCGTCGCGGTCGTCGGCCGGATTGGCCTCGGCCTCGGGCTCACGCCGCCAAGCGTCCTCCGCGGGACCGGCGTCGAGATCGTCTGCCGCCGCCTCGGGCTCCGCCTCGAAGGCCTGCTCCTCAACCGCGACCCCGACGAAGGTGTCGGCGTCGCCTGCCATCTGCGCAGGCTCGGCCGCGACCTCGGGCTCATGCCGCCAAGCGTCCTCCGCCGGACCGGCGTCGAGATCGTCTGCCGCCGCCTCGACGGCCCGATCTCCGTCCTCGACGCCGACACTCGCGTCGCGGTCGTTGGCCAGATGGGCCTCGGGCTCGGGGCCGCGGCGCCAGTCGTCGTCCCCGTGGCGGGCGTGCAGGACGCCGGCACGCGGTTCGGGCTCGAGCTCGAAGGCGTAGCCCCAGTCGCCTGCCCCGGCAAAGGCACCGAAATCCTCGGCGGGGGGCGCCGGCTCGGCCGGCACCTCGATGCGGACGGACGGCGGGGCCCCGGCGATGGGCGGGACCGACAGGTCGATGAGCGCGGACGGCTTCGGCGGGACGGGCACCGCCGCCCGCATCGCGTCGACGATCGGCTCCGGGCGGCCCCGGAGCGGCATGGTCGCAGCCATGACAAGGATGCGCCTGCCGATCTCGGCGATGTCCTCGGGCACCAGCGCCGAGCCCATGACGACGTCGTTCAGGATGGACTTCGATTCGCGCTGCACGCGCCGCAGGACCTTCTCGGCAGAGCGGGCGTCGGGCATCCGGTCGGCCTGCGTGACCACGAGAAGCGAGTGCTCGAGCAGGTCGGGCGGCATCAGCGCGCAGTTGGCCTTCTCGCTCTGCTTCCACGCCTGCATGGCGCTCGAGCACCAGACGAGCCCGTCGGCGTAGGGCAGCATACGCTCCCAATACTCCGGCGGCATGTTCGGGTCCGAGTTGCCGGGCGTGTCGATCAGGTCGACATGCTCGAGGATCGGCGCGTCGACCGACAGCACGCAGAAGGCCGTGGTCTCGAGATCGAAGTCCATCTCATCGACGTCGAGGGTCGAGACCGAACCGTCGAGCCCCACGATGCAGGGCTCGCCCCCCGGCCCTGTCAGCCAGACCGGCGGCAGCGCCGTCGAGGTCACGTTCGACGGCAGGATGGACTGGCCGATCAGCGCGTTGATGAGACGCGACTTGCCCGAGCTGAACTCGCCGGCGATCATGATGCGGGGCTTGCGGCCGAGCCCGACGAGGTCGCCCGCGGCCGGTGTCGACAGGGTCACGTTCATGCGGCGTTCCTAACCTTGCTCTTGCGGTCGTCCGAACCGGGACCCGCTCCCGTCTCCGCGCCCAGCGTCTCGAGGATGGCATCCACGAAGCGCCGCTGGTCGCCGTAGAAGTCGACCACGATCTTGCGGGTGTTGCCCGCCGCCTCGTCGAAGTAGTCGGTCAGCAACTCGTCGATCAGCGGCCGCACCTCGGCCTCGATCACGCCCCGGTAGCGTGTCTCGGCGCGGTTCTTCGAGCCGAGGCGCCAGAACCGGCGCCACCATCCGACGTGGAGATCGAGCGACAGCGTCTTCGCGAGGCCCGCGGGCGGTCTGTGCTGGGGCTGCTGCGGGAACTCCACCGCCGCGCTGTCGTGGAACACTCCCAGATCGTATTCGAGGATGTCGTGGAGACCGTCGAGGATCTCTTCGAGCGCCTGCGTCCCGGCCTTGCGCAGGCGGCTGACCGAGGTCGCATAGGCCGACCGCATCATCATGCGCAGCGTCGAGGGCTCGTGGCTCCAGTTGTCGGCCTCGCCGAAGGCGTCGATATGGGACTGCAGGGCGTCCACCGCGGTGTCGACGAACAGGCCCATGACCTCTTCGAGACGCTCCCTGAGCCCCGCCCGCGCCTCGGCCGAGGCACTGTCGAAGGTGCCGAGCGCCTGCGCCTCGAGCGCGGCGAGCCTGCCGAGGATCGTCTCGACCTCGACATCGCCGCCCTTGAGCGCGCTGTTGCTCGAGATGTCCCGGATCGTGCTGCGCATCTCGCTGACCTGGGCAAGGTCGCTGCGGATGTCGGCCACCAGCAGCTGGCCCGGCCCCGAGACGATGCGCTCGGCGACCGCGCGGTGCAGGGCGCCGATGCCCGACGCCTCCATCGCCTTGTCGCGCAGCATGCCCGGTCCCGTGAGGTCGTGGTAGGGATAGAGCGTCTTCAGCGAGGCGAGGCTGCCCGGCATCATCGCGCCGCAGCGGTTGTCGAGCGCGCAGATCGCCCAGTAGCCGCTTCCGAACAGGATCGGGATGTCGAGCCCGAAGCCGTGACGGTTCAGCGTGAGACGGATGTCGCGCTCGATCTTGCTCATGTCGCTGCGCGGATCGGCAAGCTCGTCGATCCGGTTCACGAAGATCAGCACCTCCCGGCTCTCGACGCTGCAGATGATCCGCAGAAGTGCAAGGTCCATCGTGCTCATCGCCTGATGG
Organism: Paracoccaceae bacterium; assembly: GCA_036735505.1. GTDB lineage: Bacteria > Pseudomonadota > Alphaproteobacteria > Rhodobacterales > Rhodobacteraceae > DAINOF01. Next base: position 5,770 of record DAINOF010000080.1, on the reverse strand, counting down.
GCGGACAGCACGATGATGCAGATGCGGCTTTCGCTGATGGCGTTGAGCGTGATCTGCTCGCGCATCATGAAGGTGTCGTTGACGCCCGGCGTGTCGCGGAAGCACAGGCCCTTGGGATAGTCGGGCAGGTCGATTTAGAGGTCCGCGAGCTTGGTCAGGTCCGCATAGACGCCCTCGGTCGAGCCCGCCTCCATCTCGTCGGGATCGCCGTAGCAGATGAAGCGGTCGAGCGTGGCCTTGTCGATCTCGGGGAAGGCGCGGCTCTGGCCGAGAAGACGGTGGAACTCTGCGCCAAGGCGGTCCTCGGTGGTCCGCCGCATCTGGCGGACCTGCTCGCGCACCTCCTCGACCTCGTTGCCGAAGCCCGCGCGCGCCGCCATCTCTCCGAGGCGCCCGCCGGTCTCGACGAGCCGGTCCCACTCTTCGGCGTCGAAGAAGCGGAACAGCGCGCGGGTGTTGTCGGGCCGGGTCCGGCTGTTGAGATGCAGCGCCGTGATGACCGAGGTCCAGGGGTTCACGTCGGACGGCAAGAGGTCGGTCTCGCCGATCATCGCGTTCAGAAGGGTGCTCTTGCCGGCCTTGATCTGGCCGATCACGCTGATCGTGGGCTCGAAGGCGCGAATGCGTTCCGCGATGCGCTCGAGCTTTTCGGCCAGATAGTCGGGCGCCGTTTCCAGCTCGTCGAGGACGGCCTGCTCGGCCGCGTCGAGCTGCTGCCAGAATTCGTTGAGTTCCTCGAAGCCACGTCTGTGCGCGTCGCGAAGCGCCAAATCAACTGTCATTCCAAGACCTTCGAGCAAGTGTATCCTGAAACGCCCGGATTGGAGGGCGTCCCACGAACTTTGTTCAATTGAGAGCTTAATTGTCTCGAATCTTGTCCGCATTGAGGCGGTCGGCGTACATTTTTGGAGAACGTTGGATGAGCCCGATCGCGCCTCCTGCCCTGGGCGGAACGGCCCGCCGTGCAACCAGGGGACGACGCGCCGCGCGGATGCCGCAATCGCCACGAAGGGCTTGCAGTCGCGCGAGCTTGCCACCACAAGCATCACGGGCAGTGCCGCCGCCACGCCACAGACGACGCCCAACCGTCGCCGGGATCAGCATGTCGGGGAGGACATGACCATCCGAGGGGAGGACCTGACGGGCGACCGCGCCGCGGGCACCCGGAACGCGCCGGTCGCCGCGGCGGCCGCGTGGATGGTGGGCGCCGTCGCCTCCCTGTCGCTGATGGCCGTCGCGGGCCGGGAAGTCGGCGCGGAACTCGATACCTTCGAGATGATGCTCTACCGCTCGGTGATCGGCATCGCGCTCGTGCTCGTCGTCGGCGGCGCGCTGCGCCGGCTGCACGAGATCACGACGCAGGACCTCGGCCTGCACTTCGCCCGCAACGTCTTCCATTTCTCGGGCCAGAACCTGTGGTTCTACGCCCTGACGGTGATCCCGCTCGCGCAGGTCGTGGCGCTCGAGTTCACCACGCCGCTCTGGGTCGCGCTGCTCGCGCCCCTTCTTCTCGGCGAACGGCTGACGGCGCGGCGCGCGTTCGCCGTCGCGCTGGGCTTTGCGGGCGTGCTCCTCGTGGCGCGGCCGGGCTTCACCGAGATCAACGCGGGCGTCCTCGCGGCCGCGGCCTCTGCCATCGGCTTCGCCGGCAACATCCTCTTCACCAAGCGCCTCACGCGGACGGCCGGCATCGCCTGCATCCTGTTCTGGCTCGCGGTCATGCAGGCGGCCTTCGGGCTCGTCACCGCGGGCTGGGACGGCGACGTGGCCTGGCCCTCGGCCGCCGCCTGGCCCTGGCTCGCCGCGATCGGGGTGAGCGGGCTCTTCGCCCATCTGTGCGTGACGAACGCGCTCGCGCTCGCCCCGGCCACGGTCGTCGTTCCCTTCGACTTCGCCCGGCTGCCGCTGGTCGCGGTCCTCGGCTGGACCCTCTATGCCGAGCGGCTCGACCCGCTCGTCCTCGCCGGCGGGGCCGTGATCCTGGCGGCGAACTACCTCAACCTCTGGCCCGGACGCGGCCGCATGACGTGACGTTCACGAGGCGCGTGACGTTAGGTCCTCGATTGTCCTCAAAGTCACATGACCGTTACATTACTGGTCGGTTACCTTGAGGGAGGAGATCCGGCCATGACACGCGCTTCCGCGCTTGCCCTTGCATTCGGCTTTGCAGCGTCCTCGGTCCATGCGGCCGGCATCGAACGCAGCGTGCCCACGACCCGCGCCCTGTTCGAACCGGGACGCTACCTGGAGTTCTCGGCCACGCTGGCCGATCCCGAACTGTCCGGCCAGGGCGGCTTCGCCGCGGTGCCGGGCGTCGGCGCGGTGCCGGCGGCGCCCGCGGGCACGGGCGACCTCTTCGACAACTTCGCCACGCTGGGCTTCGCCTACAAGGCGGACCTGACCGACCGGCTGTCCTACGCCTTCATCATCGACCAGCCCTGGGGCGTGGACACCACCTACCCCATCGCGCCCGGCGTCTACTCCGGCGTGCGCGCCCGCCTCGACGCGACGCAAGCGACCGGCATCCTCGCCTATGACGCGACCGAGGCCGTCAAGGTCTACGGCGGCCTCCGCGCCGAACGGCTGAGCGCGGAAGCCTCGCTGCCCTTCGTCGGCGGCTACACGGTCGACACCGACACGCAGACGAACCTCGGCTACCTCGTGGGCGCGGCCTACCAGCGCCCCGACATCGCGCTGCGCGTGGCACTCACCTACTACTCGGCCATCGCGCACACGATGAACACGACCGAGTTCGGCGCGCTCCAGACCCAGACCGAGATCGAGACGCCGCAGGCGGTCAACCTCGAGTTCCAGACGGGCGTCGCCGAGGGCACGCTGGTCTTCGGCTCGATCCGCTGGGTCGACTGGTCGGAGTTCGTGATCCGGCCGCCGAACTATCCCCTCGGCACGCTCGTCGACTATCAGAAGGACTGGGTGACCTACACGCTCGGCGTCGGCCGACGGTTCAGCGACACCTGGTCGGGCTTTGTGCAGGCGAGCCACGAGCCGGCGACCGACACGGTCCTCACCACGCTCGGGCCCGTGGACGGCCGCACGAGCCTCGGGCTTGGCGCGACCTGGACGGAAGGCGACGTTAGCGTCACGGCGGGCGTGAACTACGTCTGGCTGGGCGAGGCCGAGAACCAGCTCGGAACGCAGTTCGACGACGGCACGGCGCTCGGCGTGGGCCTGCGCGTGGCCTACCGGTTCTGACAGGGCGGGGGGCTTCGGCCCCCCTTCCCTTCCCGCAGGATCCGGGTCGCGGGGACAGGCGGCGCCCCCTTTAGTTCTCCGCATGACGCAGACTTCCCTCACCCCCCGCGCCTGGGCCGAGCTTCTCCTCCTCTCGCTCCTCTGGGGCGGCTCCTTCCTCGCGATTCGCACCGCGCTTGACGCGGTGCCGGTCCTGACCTCGGTCGCGCACCGCGTGGGCTGGGCCGCGCTCGCCCTCTGGGCCGTCGTCGCGATGCGCGGCCTTGCCGTGCCGCGCGGCGCGCGCATCTGGGCCGCGTTCCTCGTCATGGGGGTTCTCAACAACGTCCTGCCCTTCACCCTGATGGCCTGGGGACAGCTTCACATCGAGACCGGACTCGCCTCGATCCTGAACGCGGCCACGGCGATCTGGGGCACGCTGCTCGCGGCGCTCGTCTTCCGCGACGAGCGGCTGACCGGGCGCAAGGTGCTGGGCGTCGCGATGGGCTTCGCCGGCGTGACGGTCGCGGTGGGCGCCTCGGCGCTGGGGTCGCTCGACCTGCGCGCGCTCGGGCAGCTCGCCGTGATCGCGGGCACCGTCTCCTACGCCTTCGCCGCGGTCTGGGCGCGGGCCCGGCTTGGCGGGCTGTCCCCGCTGGTGGCGGCAGCCGGCATGCTGACCGGATCGAGCCTCGTGATGATCCCCCTCGCGCTCGCCGTCGATGGCCCGCCGCGCTGGGACCTCGGGCCCGTTGCATGGGCGGCCATCGCCTATGTCGCGCTGGCGTCCACGGCGCTCGCCTATCTCCTCTACTACCGCGTGCTCGCGGTGGCGGGCTCGGCCAACCTGCTGCTGTGCACGCTGATGATCCCGCCGGTGGCGATCCTTCTCGGCGCGGGCGTGCGGGGCGAGGCGCTGTCGCCGCAGGCCTTCGCCGGCTTCGCGATCCTCGCCTGCGGGCTCCTGATCCTCGACGGCCGGGTGTTGCGGGCCTTGTCGCGGCGCCGCGCACCATGCGAGCCTCAGGCGTCGAAACACACCTGAAGGGACAGGGACATGGCGCGCGTCGCCCTCGTCACCGGCGCCGCGCGGGGGATCGGCCGGGCCATCGCCCGGGACCTTGCGCGCGACCACACCGTCGCCATCACCTGGCGCAACACCGAACCGCAGGACCTGCCCGAGGACATGCTCGCCCTGCAGGCCGACCTCACCCTGCCCGGCAGCGCGCAAGCGGTCGTCGCCGCGGTCATCGACCGCTTCGGGCGGCTCGACGTGATCGTGAACAACGCGGGCCTCGTGCACCCCTCCCCGAGCGAAGAGGCCCCGGCCGAGGCAATCCACGAGATGCTGGGCATCAACCTTCTCGCGCCGCACGCCCTTCTCGCCGCCGCCGTGCCGCATCTCAAACCCGGCGCGGCGATCGTGAACATCTCGTCCATGAACGCCCGCCTGCCGCCGCGCGGCGCGGCGCTTTACGGGGCGAGCAAGGCGGCGCTCGACCTCTGGACGCGCGGCATGGCCAAGGAACTCGGGCCCCGCGGCATCCGGGTGAACGCCGTGGCCCCCGGCGCGATCGAGAGGCGTGAGGCGCCGCGCCCCGCCGATCTCGTGGCGCTGTTCGTGGCGGACACGGCGCTCGGCCGCATGGGCCAGCCCGAGGACATCGCCCGCGCGGTGCGCTTCCTCGCCGGCGCGGACGCAGGCTTCATCACCGGCGAGGTGCTGACCGTCTCGGGCGGCTACCGTCTCTAGCCGGCCGCGCTCGAAATTCCGCTGGATAGCCCGTGGCCCCTCGGCTATCCCCGCGCCGTGAACGGCGAGGCGGCCATGCTCTACCCCACCCCAGAGGACTGGCGCGACGCGCCCGCCAAGCGGCTGATGCTCTTCGGCATGTCGGGGCTCGGCAAGACCCATGTCTCGACGCTCCTGCGCGCCTCGGGGGGCTGGTTCCACTACTCGGTCGATTACCGCATCGGCACGCGCTACATGGGCGAGCACATCGCCGACAACTTCAAGCGCGAGGCGATGAAGGTGCCCCTCCTGCGCGACCTCCTGATGCAGGACGCAGTCTACATCGCCTCGAACATCACCTTCGACAACCTCGCGCCGCTGTCGACCTACCTCGGCAAGCCGGGCGACCCCGCAAGGGGCGGCCTGCCCTTCGCCGAATACATGCGCCGGCAGGAGCAGCACCGCGCGGCCGAAGTCTCGGCGATGCTCGACACCGCGCATTTCATCCGCCGGGCCGGCGAGATCTACGGCTACGAGAACTTCGTCTGCGACTCGTCGGGGTCGATCTGCGAGGTTGTCGATCCCGCGGACCCCGACGATCCCGTGCTGTCGGCGCTGGCGCGCGAGGTCCTCATGGTCTGGATCGAGGGGACCGAGGCCCATACCGAGGAACTCATCCGCCGCTTCGACCGCGCGCCCAAGCCCATGTGCTACCAGATCGCCTTCCTCGAGGAGGCCTGGGCCGCCTACCGCGCCGAGACGGGCCTTCCCGAGGACGCGGTCGACCCCGACGCCTTCGTCCGCTGGGCCTATGCCCGCGCGCTCGCCCACCGCCAGCCGCGCTAC
>DAINOF010000079.1:0-12304 GCA_036735505.1 Paracoccaceae bacterium | reverse complement strand
TCACGCCCGCCGGCCGGACCGCCTTCCGCCGCCTCGCGCAGGAGGCGCGCCGCTATGACACCGCGCTTGCGTCCGGGCTGTCGTCCGCGGATCTGGTCGCGCTGCGCCGAAGCCTGCAGCAGCTCGCGCAGTCGGGGCCGCGGGAATAGCGCGACTTTTCGATACTTTACGCTTGGGCTTAGGACTCCCGCAATCCGGCCGGCCTTAATGTTACCCGGTCGGAAAGGGTGAAAACCGGCCGCGCGGCGCGCAGCGCAAGCTTTCCTCTGGAAGCGCGCGGGGTCGATGTGTTAACAATTCGTTAACTTGAGGGACGGCCGGAAAGGCCGCCGGTCGGGCAGTGACAATGTCGGTGAGGTCCAACAGCTTTCTCATTGCGTGGTCGCAGACCCGCGTCGAGGCCGTGCGCGGCCCGACGACTGCCGCGCTCGAAACCGGCGCGACCTGGTCCTGGACCGGCCCGCTTCTGGCGCTCGACCGTCCCGATGCCGCGCTTCCCTCCGGCGTTCCGTCCGTCGGCCCCGAGATCTTCCGCCGCCGCGCGATCCGGGCGGTCCGCCGGCTTCTCGCCCAGGCGCTCCCCCCGGTGCGGCCCGTCAACGGCTCGGACTTCGGCGAGGTGACCACCTCCCGCGACTTCGCCGTGTCCTGCGGCCGCGCGACCTACCGCGTCACGCTCGTCGAGGTGCCCGAAGCCGCGCGCCCGCTCCTCCTCTTCGTCGGTCACCCCCCGCCCAAGGACCGGCCGCTCCGGATCGTCGAGGGGCTATATCCCGCCTCCTGCCTCCGCGGTCCCGAGCCCGAACTCAGCGGCGTCATCTGCTTCACCCCCGGCACCCGGCTCCGCACGCCCCACGGCGAGCGCCCCGTCGAGACGCTGCGCGAGGGCGAGCTTCTTCAGACCGCGGACGGCGCCGCGCAGGAGATCCTCTGGATCGGCCGCCGTCGCCTGAGCGGCGGGCAGATGCACGCCATGCCCGAGCTGCGCCCGATCCGGATCCGTGGCGCCACGCTGGGCGAAGACGCGCCCGACGGCGACCTCGTCGTCTCTCCCCGCCACCGCGTCCTCCTCCGCTCCGCCGCGGCGCGGGCGCTCTTCGGCGTTCCCGAGGTGCTCGTGGCGGCCGAGGATCTGCTGAACGACACCACCGTGACCCGCGACCGCGAGCTGCGCGAGGTGTCCTACATCCACCTCCTCCTGCCGCGGCACCACATCGTCTGGGCCAACGGGGTGCCGACCGAAAGCTTCCACCCCGCCTCGACCGACCTTCGCACGGTCGATCCCGTCGAACTCCGCCGGCTGACCGCCATCGTTCCGGGGGTCGAGGCCGACCCGCGCGGCTATGGCGAGGCCGTGCGCCGCGAGCTCAACCGCACCGAGTCCCGCGCGCTTCTGGCGGAGACAGCGCAAATCCATTGACACCGCGCGCCGCGCCCGTATAAGCGCGCTTCGTTCCGGACGGACCCCGTCCGGGATCACTGGTGTTGGTGGCCCCCGCAAGGGGATGCCTGTCGGGCACCCGGGAAACCGGATCGGTGCCAGAGGACAACGCCCTTCATCCGCCGCGCCCGCCGCGGCCACATCGAAGGAGATCAGCGGTGACCAAGCGCACCTCTGCCAAGTACAAGATCGACCGCCGGATGGGCGAGAACATCTGGGGCCGTCCCAAGTCCCCGGTCAACCGCCGCGAATACGGCCCCGGCCAGCACGGCCAGCGCCGCAAGGGCAAGCTTTCGGACTTCGGCACGCAGCTGCGCGCCAAGCAGAAGCTCAAGGGCTACTACGGCGACCTGACCGAAAAGCAGTTCCGCCGCGTCTATGCCGAGGCCGAGCGCGTCAAGGGCGACACCGGCGAGAACCTGATCGGCCTGCTCGAGCGCCGTCTCGACGCCGTCGTCTACCGCGCCAAGTTCGTGGCCACGATCTTTGCCGCGCGCCAGTTCGTGAACCACGGCCATGTCACGGTGAACGGCCAGCGGGTCAACATCCCGTCCTACCGGGTCAAGGAAGGCGACGTCATCGCGGTGCGCGACAAGTCGCGCCAGCTGGCGGTGGTGCTCGAGGCCGTGCAGCTCGCCGAGCGCGACGTGCCCGACTACATCGAGGCCGACCACTCCAAGATGACCGCGACCTTCACGCGTACCCCCACGCTGGGCGACGTGCCCTATCCGGTCATCATGGAACCGAACCTCGTCGTCGAATTCTACGCGAAGAACTGATCTTCGCGACCCGCAGGTTTGGGGCCGCGCTTGCGGGCGCGGCCCCTTTTCATTCGAACGTCCCGGCCCGTCGCGCCGGGGGCAGTGGCCGTCGTCTGAAGGAGGCGGCCATCGATCGGAAGGGGGCGCCAGAGCGCAGGTTCGAAGGGGAACGCAGCATGACCTACCCAGTCTACGGCCGCATCCACGGCCCCGTCGTCATCATCGGCTTCGGCTCGATCGGCAAGGCCACGCTCCCGCTGATCGAGCGCCACTTCGAATTCGACGCGACGAAGCTCGCCGTCATCGAGCCCGAGCGCGACGACCACAACTTCCTCGCGCAGCGCAACATCCGCCATCTCGAGCTTTCCCTCACGCAGGCCAACTACCGCGAGATCCTGGGCGACCTCTTCGCCGAAGGCCGGGGCTTCTGCGTGAACCTGAGCGTCGACACCTCCTCGCTCGATCTCATGAAATTCTGCCGCGAGCAGGGCGTCCTCTACATCGACACCGTGGTCGAGCCCTGGGCGGGCTTCTACTTCGAGACCGAGGACAACGCCGACCGCACCAACTATGCGCTGCGCCAAGCCGTCCGCGACGAGAAGGCGCAGAACCCCGGCGGCACCACCGCCGTGTCCTGCTGCGGCGCCAATCCCGGCATGGTCAGCTGGTTCGTGAAGGAGGCGCTGATGCGCCTCGCCGCCGACACCGGGCGCGACGTGGCGATGCCCGGCGACCGCGCCGGTTGGGCGCGGCTGATGCAGTCCCTCGGCGTCAAGGGCGTCCACATCGCCGAACGCGACACGCAGGTGCGCCGCCAGCCGAAGCCGCGCGGCACCTTCGTCAACACCTGGTCGGTCGAGGGCTTCATCGCCGAGGGCTTCCAGCCGGCCGAGCTTGGCTGGGGCACCCACGAGACCTGGTTCCCCGAGAACGGCTACCGCCACAAGACCGGCTGCCGCGCCGGGATCTGGCTCGACCGGCCCGGAGCGATCACCCGCGTGCACAGCTGGTGCCCGACGCCCGGCCCGCAGTTCGGCTTTCTGGTGACGCATAACGAGGCGATCTCGATTGCCGACTATTACACGATCGGAGCGGGCGACGCGCCCGGGTACCGGCCGACCTGCCACTACGCCTACCACCCCTGCGACGACGCGGTGCTGTCGCTGCACGAGATGTTCGGTTCGGGACGCCAGCAGGCGAAGCACCACATCCTGACCGAGGCCGAGATCGTCGAGGGCATCGACGAGCTGGGCGTGCTGCTCTACGGGCACGAGAGGAACGCGCTCTGGTTCGGCTCGCGGCTCTCGAACGAGGAGGCCCAGGACCTGGCGCCCTACCAGAACGCGACCGGCCTTCAGGTCAGCTCGGCCGTGCTCGCCGGCATGGTCTGGGCGCTCGAGAACCCGGCCGCCGGGATCGTCGAGGCCGACGAGATGGACCATGTCCGCTGCCTTGAGGTTCAAAGGCCCTATCTCGGACCGCTCGAGGCGCATTACACCGACTGGACGCCGCTCACCGATCGCTGGCAGCACTTCCCCGAGGACATCGACGAAAGCGACCCCTGGCAGTTCCGCAACGTCCTGGCGACCTGACGTCTCGATCTGCCGCGCGCCATCTCGGCCCAGACCGGGCCGAGCGCACGGCCCCGGTCTGCCAGCCCGTAGTCCACATGCGGCGGCACCGTCCCCTGCACCGCACGCCAGACGAGCCCGTCCGCCTCGAGCCCGCGCAGCGTCGCGGTCAGCACGCGCTGGGTGATCGGCGCAAGGCTGCGCTGAAGCGCGTTGAAGCGCATCGGACCCTCGGCCAGCCGGAACAGCACGAACATCCGCCACTTGCCGCCGATCCGGTCTGCTCGACTGCGACCGGGGCGATGATCGGCTCGGGCCGCGCCCTCCGATATGTCGTGATCGGCGGGGCGGGGGTCGACGTGCCGGGCGACCGCAAGGGGATCGCCGACAAGGCCGTGGGGGTGATCATGACGCTCGTCGTCGGACGGATGCTCGCAGACCGGACGCGGGAACTGGCGCTTCTCGAAGGCTCGGACCTGCCCTGGACCTTCCTGCGTCCCCCCCGGCTGACGGACAGGCCCGCGACAGGGCGCTGGCGCTTCAGCTTCGACCGGCCCGCCGCGATGGAGATCGCGCGCGAGGATCTCGCGGGCGCGGCGGTCGAGACGCTCGGCCGCGACGACCTCGTCGGTCGCGCCCCCTTCGTGGCCGGGGTGCGGGCGTGACCCGCCCGGTCCTCCTCTACGGCTTCGACCCGCTCTGCGGCTGGTGCTACGGCATCGCGCCCGCCATGCGAGCCGTGGCCGCGGCGTTCCCGGACCTCGAGATCCGGCTCGTCATGGCGGGCCTCGTCACGGGCGACCGCGTCGGACCCTATGCCGCGATGGAGGGCTACATCCGTACCGCGTCGGACCGTCTCGACACCGTCACCGGCCGGCGCCCGTCCCCCGCCTTCTTCGACCTGATCCGCCGCCCGGGCGTCACGGGCGACAGCACGCCGCCCGCCGCGGCCATCGCGCAGGTGGCCGCGGCCGCCCCCGCGCGCACCCTCGCCTTCGCCCGTGCCGTGATCGAGGCGCATTTCACGCAAGGTGCCGACCTCAACGACCCGGCGACCTACCCGGCCCTTCTCGTGGCCCAAGCCCCCGAGGTCGCCGTCGTCGACATCGATGACGGCCGTCCCGCCGAGGCGGCCTTTGCCGAAGGTCGCGCGCTCGGCATCGCCTCCTTCCCCACGCTCGCCCTCGACCGAGGCGGCAGCGTCGAAGGCCTGCCGCTCGCCTACCGCCCTGATGCGCTCGTGGCGCGCCTTGCCGCGCATCTCGCGGACGCGCCTCTGGAAAGCCCGCCGGTCAGCCGCTAAGACGGGCGGGTTCCTCGGGGGCCCGCTCATGACACAGACGATCCGACCGCAGCCCGGCATCCTCGACATCGCGCTCTACGTGGGCGGCGACAGCCGCATCGAGGGCCAGGCCGATGTCCTGAAGCTCTCGTCGAACGAGAACCCGCACGGGGCCTCGCCGCACGCGGTCGAGGCGTTCCGCGCGGCGGCGGGCGACCTGCACCGCTACCCCTCGACCGATCACCGCTCCTTGCGCGAGGCGATCGGCGCCGTCCACGGGCTCGACCCCGACCGCATCGTCTGTGGCGTGGGCTCGGACGAGGTGCTCCAGATGGTGGCGCAGGCCTATGCCGGGCAGGGGGACGAGGTCATCCTGACCGAGCACGGCTTCTCGATGTATCCGATCCTCGCCAGGATGGTGGGCGCCGCACCGGTCACCGTGCCCGAGCGCGAGCGCACGGTCGACGTGGACGCGATCCTCGCCGCCGTGACCGACCGCACGCGGCTCGTCTTCGTCGCGAACCCTGCAAACCCCACCGGCACCATGCTTGGCGGCAACGAACTGCAGCGGCTCGCGGGCGGCCTGCCCGAGACCGCGCTTCTCGTCCACGACGGCGCCTATGCCGAATTTGAGGCGGGCTTCGACGGCGGCGCCTCGCTTGTCGACGCGCATCCGAACGTGGTGATGACGCGCACCTTCTCGAAGATCCACGGCCTCGGCGGCCTCAGGATCGGCTGGGGCTATGCGCGGCGCGATGTCGTGGACGTGCTGAACCGCATCCGCCAGCCCTTCAACCTCTCGACCGCGCAACTGGCTGCGGCCGAGGCGGCGATCCGCGACACGGCCTTCGCCGAGCGGTGCCGCGAAGAGAACACCCGCCTGCGGGCGTGGCTTCGCGATGCGCTCGCCCTTGCCGGCGTGGCCTCGGACCCCTCGCACACCAACTTCGTCCTCGCGCGCTTCCGCGATGCGGCCGAGGCCGAGGGGTGCGACGCGCATCTCCGGCGCGACGGCATCCTCGTGCGCCGCGTCGCCGGCTACGGCCTGCCCCACTGCCTGCGCATCACCGTGGGCGACGAAGTGGGCTGCCACCGCGTCGCCGCCTCCGTCGCCGCCTTCATGGCGGGCCGGCGGTGACCGTGCTCTACGACCGGGTGGCGCTGATCGGCCTCGGCCTCATCGCCTCGTCGATGAGCCACGCCATGCGCCGCCACGGCCTCGCGCGCGAGATCGTCGGAACGGCGCGTTCGGCGGAAACGCGCCGGGTGGCGGCGGAAATCTGCTTGTGCGACCGGGTGACGGAAACTGCGGCCGAAGCCGTGGCCGGCGCGGACCTTGTCGTGCTCGCCGTACCGGTCGGCGCGATGGGCGCCGTGGCCGCCGAGATCGGCCCGCACCTCTCTACCGGGGCCACCGTCACCGACGTCGGCTCGGTCAAGCGCGCGGTCGTCGACGCGGTCGCGCCGCATATCCCGGGCGGCGTGCACTTCATCCCCGGCCATCCCCTGGCAGGGACCGAGCACTCGGGCCCAACCTCCGGATTTGCCGAGCTTTTCGAGAACCGCTGGTGCCTTCTCGTGCCCCCCGAAAGCGCCGACCCGAAGGCCGTCGAACGGCTCACGCGGCTTTGGCGGTCGATGGGCTCGAACGTCGACCTGATGGACGCCGACCACCACGACCTCGTCCTCGCCGTCACCTCTCACACCCCCCACCTCATCGCCTACACGATGGTGGGCGTCGCCGACGACCTGCGGCGCGTGACCGACAGCGAGGTGATCAAGTATTCGGCCGCGGGCTTCCGCGATTTCACCCGGATCGCGGCCTCGGACCCCACCATGTGGCGGGACGTGTTCCTGACCAACAAGGATGCCACGCTTGACATCCTCGGGCGGTTTACCGAAGAACTCTTCGCGCTTCAAAGGGCGATCCGCATGGGCGACGGCGACCTGCTTTTCGACTACTTCACGCGCACCCGCGCCATCCGCCGCGGCATCATCGAAGCCGGGCAGGACACCGCCGCCCCCGACTTCGGCCGTATCCGCGGGAAGGTGGACGGGTGAGGGCCGGGCACCGCCTGTTCGCGGGTCTTCTGGCCCTTTGTCTCTCCGCCGGCGCCGTCCCGGCCTCCGCTCCCGAAACATCGCCCCGGCCCGAACCGCGCCCCGCAGCCGTCGAGGTCACCCGGCTCGCGGGGGTGCTGAGCACCTCGGGCGTCCTCGCCTCGCCCCGGCCCGAGGCGCGGCCGGAAGGGCTCGGCGCCCGCATCCTCCGTGCGGCTGCCGTGCGTACCCCGCCTCCGGCGACGGCCACCGGCCGCGCGGGCGCGATCTGCGGCGCTCGCGACATCGAGGGCGCGCGGCTCGCGCCCGTAACGGCGCGCGTCAACGGCTGCGGCATCGCCGAGCCCGTGCAGGTCACCGCGGTCGCCGGCGTCGCGCTCAGCCAGCCCGCCACGCTGGACTGCCAGACCGCGCTCGCGCTCCGCGACTGGGTGGACGAGGCCGTGAAGCCGCGGATTGGCCGGTCCGGCGGCGGCGTGGCCGAGCTCAACGTGGCGGCCCACTACGCCTGCCGGCCCCGCAACAACCAGAAGGGCGCGCGGATCTCGGAACACGGGCGCGGGCGCGCGATCGATATCTCGGGGATCGTGCTGAAAAGCGGTGCCACGATCTCGGTCCTGCGGCACTGGCGCGACGCCGAGGTGGGGCCGGTCCTCAAGGACCTCCACCGCGCCGCCTGCGGGACCTTCGGCACGGTCCTCGGCCCGAACTCGGACCGCTTCCACCAGGACCATTTCCACTTCGACACGGCGCGCTACCGCAGCGGGACGTTCTGCCGCTGACGGCTCACGTCATCCGGATCGCGTCCTTGTCGACCGACAGCATGTAGCCGCGCCGCTGCACCGTGCGGATCAGCAGTTCGGCCACCATCTGGTTGCCGAGCGCGTCGCGCAGCCGCTTGATCCGGGTGGCCCCCGCCGCCTCGTCGCAATCGGCCGCGTTGCGCCCCGAGATCACCGCCTCGATCTCGGCGCCGGTCAGGACGTCGTCGTCCATCCGCGCCTCGGCCAGCACGGCCAGCGTCTCGATCGCCGCGCCGGTCAGCTTGAACTCCATGTCGTTCAGAAGCACCGCGTTCTGTTCGCGGTCGATGGCGAGCGACTTGACCTGGATGCCCTTGCGCTCGATCTCGGCCATGCGCCGGTTCTGGTCCACGATGGTGACAAGGAAGACAAGCGAGGCCACCAGAAGCCCCGCGGCGAACAGCATCAGCACGAAGATGATGACGCGGTAGCCCGCGAGCACCTCGGAAAACGCCGTGCCCGACTGGGCGAGGATCTCGAGAAGCTTGATCTCGGCCGCCGAGGTCAGGGTGTCGTTCTCGACGAAGATCCGCTCGACGCGGGCGTTGAAGGCATTGGCGTCGGGCAGGCTGAGGAACAGGATCGCCCCCGCAAGCCCAAGGATCGCGACGACGGCCACGATCCCGAAGGTCACGATGCGGTTGCCGGCAAGCCGGGCGTCAGAAGCGAAGAAAGAAGTCTCCGGCACTCTCTCGTCTTTGCTCAAGTCCTTCGTCCCCGAAGAGGCCGACCACGTTCAGAAGCTGCCAGTCGGCGGGGCCGAGCCGCGCGCGCACCGCGTCTTCCGCCGCCGCGACGCTCGTGCAGGCCGGGTCGGGCAGCTGCATGACCCCATAGTGCAGACGAAGCGGATTGTCCCGCTTCGCCTTGTAGTCGGCGTAGCAGGCCGCCTGCGCCGGCAAAGCGGCGCCAAGAAGGACGGCAAGGGAGAGGGCGGGGCGTTTCATGTCCCGCACCATGACGCGGCTCGGCCCGCCGTTCAATAACGTGCAGGGCGCGCGCCTCACGATATTGCCTAGCGGCGGCCCGCTATCGCGTTCGGGCGCGAACCCGGCGCATTCCCGACCCATGCCCGCAGAGGCGGGCGTGGGAAAGGGAGAGACCGCATGTTCCGCACCGTTCTTGCCGCCGCCACGGCCGCCACGCTCTTGCTCGCGCCGCCGCTCGCCCGGCCCGCCAGAGCCGAGGCCGGCGAGGCGCTGGGCCTCCTTCTCGGCATCGGTGTCGTCCACGCGCTGGGCAAGGGCATCGAGCGCGCCCGCGACCAGGACCGCCCCGCGCTTCGCGACGACAGCATCGCCCCCGAGAGGATCAGCGACCGGAAGTCGTGGTCGGGATGGCACCACGGCCAGCGCACCCTTCCGCGCGACTGCCTCGCCACCCATCAGACCTCGCATGGCGAGATCCGCGGCTTCGGCGCGCGCTGCCTCCGCGACCGGATGAGCCGCGCCGACCGCCTGCCCGACTTCTGCGCGCTGCGCACGCGCGTGGGCGGGCGCGACCGCACGATCTATCCCGCCCGCTGCCTGCAGATCGAGGGTTGGGAGATCGCCCGCGCGGGCCGCGACGACCCCTGGCAGCGCCCGCGGCCCGGCTACGGTCCCGGTTGGTCCCGGCCCTGAGCGAAGCCTTCCGCCTTGCGGCCGGACGCGGGCCCTGCTGAAATGCCGCGATGGAGGCGGGACCCGACTATCTCTTCGAGACGCGTCTGCGCGCGGCCGGCGCCCGCCGCATCGCGGGCGTGGACGAGGCTGGCCGCGGCCCGCTTGCCGGCCCCGTGGTCGCCGCCGCGGTGATCCTGCGCGCCGACGCCATCCCCGAGGGCCTGAACGATTCAAAGCTCCTCTCCGTCCCCCGGCGCGAGGCGCTGCACGCCAGCCTCACGGGCTGTGCCGAGATCGGCGTCGGCATCGCCAGCGTCGAGGAGATCGACACGCTCAACATCCTGCGTGCCGCCCATCTCGCCATGCTCCGCGCCCTGGCAGACCTCCACCCGGTCTGCCATGCGCTGATCGACGGCAACATGCTCCCCCGCGACATCGCCTGCCCGGCCGAGCCGGTCGTGAAGGGCGACGCGCGCTGCTTGTCGATCGCCGCGGCCTCGATCGTGGCCAAGTGCGTGCGCGACCGGATCATGGTGGATTTGGCGCAACAGCACCCCGGCTACGGCTGGGAGACGAACGCGGGCTATGCCACCCCGGCGCACAGGCGCGCGCTCGAAAACCTCGGGGCGACCCCTCACCATAGGCGGTCCTTCGCACCGGTGCACAACATCTTGTATCAAGCGAAAACCGTAACTCTCTGATTCAAAAAAGAATTTGACCGCGAATCGGCGATGACTCATCTTGGCCTCCAACGAGACCACCGGCCACGAACCGCCGGGGACAGAGGCAGAGATGACGAAGCGAACGGCAGCTGAGCTGGGTCTCCCGCTCAACACCATCCTTGCGGGCGACTGCATCGAGGCGATGCGGGGCCTGCCCGAGAATTCGGTGGACCTCGTCTTCGCCGACCCGCCCTACAACCTCCAGCTGAAGGGCGATCTGCACCGCCCCGACAACAGCCGTGTCGACGCGGTGGACGACGCCTGGGACCGCTTCGCCTCGTTCGAGACCTACGACTCCTTCACCCGCGCCTGGCTGGGCGAGGCGCGGCGCATCCTCAAGCCGCATGGCGCGATCTGGGTGATCGGGTCCTACCACAACATCTTCCGCGTCGGCGCGGCGTTGCAGGACGCTGGCTACTGGATCCTGAACGACGTGGTCTGGCGCAAGGCGAACCCGATGCCGAACTTCCGCGGGAAGCGGCTGACCAACGCGCACGAGACCCTGATCTGGGCCTCGAAGGAAGAAGCGTCGAAATACACCTTCAACTACGAGGCACTGAAGGCGTTGAACGACGGCATCCAGATGCGGTCGGACTGGGTGCTGCCGATCTGCACCGGGCACGAACGGATCAAGGACGGGAACGGCGACAAGGCCCACCCGACGCAGAAGCCGGAATCGCTGCTCCACCGGGTGATCGTCGCCACGACGAACCCGGGCGACGTGGTGCTCGACCCGTTCTTCGGCACGGGCACGACCGGCGCCGTGGCCAAGATGCTCGGCCGCGACTGGATCGGGATCGAGCGCGACCCCGGCTACCGCGTGGTGGCGGAAGACCGCATCTCGCGCATCCGCAAGTACGACCGCGAGGCGCTGCTCGTCTCGGCCTCGAAGCGCGCCGAGCCCCGCATCCCCTTCGGCCAGCTGGTCGAGCGCGGGCTTCTCCGGCCCGGCGAGGTGCTGGTCTCGCCCCGCGGCCAGACCGCCAAGGTGCGCGCGGACGGCACGCTGATCGCGAACGAGGTCAAGGGCTCGATCCATCAGGTCGGCGCCGCCCTCGAACACGCGCCGTCCTGCAACGGCTGGACCTACTGGCATTTCCGCCGCGAGGGCCGGACCATCCCCATCGACATCCTCCGCCAGCAGATCCGGGCCGAGATGGAGTGACAGAGTTACCGCCGGTGCCTGTGGCCATCCACGGCACGACCTGCCCCGCCGTTCCCCCTCGGACGGCGGGGTTTTTTCTTCGCAGAGCATCCAAGGCTGCGATTAATGCCAAAGTAGATTTATATCTTCCCTTGAACCGATCCGTCGAAAGATTTCAACTGTGCTCGCGCGAAGAGTGGGAATTTGCCGATTGTGCAACTCGACGAACATGGGGCCGATCTCGCCAAATCGATCCTCGGCTATCAGGCGCTCGAGAATTCCAACTTCCGCACCTTCAATATCCATCTTGATCAAGTCAGGTTTCTTTCCAAGCCTGGAGAGGAACTCGAAAAAGTCAATGCACTCGACGGTAGTCGTCTGCTCGTCCGATGACTGTCCCCAGCCCTCCACAAGCGAATGGCCTTCAAACGTTGTCGAGTCGCGGTCAAGTGTTCTCTGAACTCGAAATCTCGCCGTGCCTGCTTGCGCCGAAATCGCTGCCGCGTACAAGGTGACATTCGGGGTGTCCGAGAAGCGGTCGCCGAGTAGACTGAATAGCTGAGGTTCGGGTTCGAAGGCATGCACATGTGCGCCTGTCCTCGCAAGCTTCTCTGTCACATCTCCTCGGTTTGCTCCGCAATCTAAAACAATAGAGGTATCATCAAGCTCTGCGACTAAGCGGTCGAAGCAGGCAGCGGTCTCTCCCATTCTCTCTCTGCGCAGTTTGTTGATCCATCTGGCGCATGGATCCACACCGACACTGCCAGGAATAAATCGTAGTAGAAGATAAGCCCGACTTGCACGCAGGCCAAGGCCTATCTCGTACCAGCGCTTTTTATAGGACGCGTCCGCCATCTTTGAGGAACGTCTGATCAACGCGTTCGGCTGCGCCGAGATGGCCGCGTGACTGGCCCC
>DAINOF010000078.1:10416-12322 GCA_036735505.1 Paracoccaceae bacterium | reverse complement strand
ACACTGTCGCGCCGTTGCCCGCCACGCGGCGGACGAGCACCTGTGGATCGGGGGTCTGTTCGGCCAGGCGCTCGGTGATCAGCCGGCGGATGGCCTCGGTGGTGTTGCCCGACGCGCGCAGGCGGCCCGCGAAGGGCACGAAGATGAAGCCGTCGCCGTCGACCTGCACCTCCTCGAGCACGCTCGAGCCCTGGTCGCTGCCGGCGAGCAGCCCGGTCTCGACGTTCTCCCAGATCTGCAGGCCCAGCGTGTCGCCCGGCTGGATCACATCCGATCCGAGCACGCCCGCGCCTTGGAAACCCGCGTCGAAGCCGAGCGCGGGGACGACCGAGGTGACGCGGGTCACATGGTCGTTCACGCTGACGATGAAGGCGTCGCCCTGCCGCTGCACCGAGCCGTCGAGGATCTGGTCCCGGGTCGGCCCGGTTCGGGGGAGCGCGCAGGACGCGACGGCGCTCACACAAAGAAGGAGGACGAGTCCCTTCGTCCACCGCGTGCCGGTGATCATCACTGTTCGGTCTCCTCGACCTGTTCCTGCCTCGGCCGTTTTTTCTTAACCTACTTGAATATTGCGAGATTCAACAGGCCGGGCGCGTGGAGGTCGCGCAGGTGTTGCGCGGAAGCCGCGGCGGCCGAGATCTGCGCCTCGTAGGGGTCGGCCGGATCGAGCATCAGGTCCACGAGCCGGGGGAGGAGGAGCCTTCGGCCGCGGCGCGAGTAGAAGCCGCCCGGGATCTGGCAGGTCTCGAGCAGGTAGTTCCGGAAGACGGCATAGGCCTCGGGGTCGGGCCGGCGCGGATCGGCGAAGAAGGCGGCGAGCGGCTGGTCCGAGACGAGCTCGGGCTTGGCATAGACCGCGCGGCCGAGGCATCGCACCGGCAGTCCGCGCCAGAGCGCCTGCTGCGCGGCGGTCGAGTTCGCCGTCACCGCGCTCCGCGCCCGGTCCATGAGCGGCCCGAGCTTGCCGCCGCGGACGAAATGCACCCGCGCGCCGATGCCGCGCGCCCGCGCCGCGCGCCGGATCGCGGCGCGGAGCGGCACGCGGCCGTCCTCGAGCGGATGGGCCTTGAAGACGAGGTGGTGATGCGGCGCCGCGCCCTCGGCGAAGGCCGCCACCACGATCTCGGCGAAGTCCGTCATCGAGCCGAGCCCCGAGCCGTCCCGGAAGCTCGGGTCGTGTTCGAGCTGGAGAAGCGCGAGGTGGAACGGGGCGGAAAGGCCGAGGACACGGCGCGTGCCCAGATGCCGCTCGAGCCTGTGGCGCGGCAGCGCGAGGAACCGGTGGAGATGCAGCACGAACTCGCGCGCGAGGCCGGGCTCGCGGTGGGACGGGATGCCGGGGCGGGGCCCGGCGAGCACCGCGCCGTGGTAGAGCGCGCTCCAGGCCATGTGCCGGCGCAGGTCGCCCCAACGGTCGGCGGGCGCCGTCGCGTCTGCGGCGCACCCGCGAAGGCGGGCGCGCATCTCGGCGATTGTCAGGTCCATGAGCGGCGAGCGGCCGTTCGTGCCGGCGCGCTCGTAGGTGACCCACCAGGGACGCATGTAGCCTTCCTCGAGGAAGTGGCGGGTCAGGCCCCGTCCGGCGGCGACCCGGGCGGCGGTGGCGTGCACGGGCCGCGTCTCGCCATAGAGCACGAGGTCGGTGATGCCGTGCCGGTCGAGGATCCGTGCAAGCGCCGCCTCCCAGTCAGGAAGCGCGCCGTCGTAGGCGATGAAAAGCGACCGGTCGCGCCAGAACAGCCGGTCGCCCGCGTTGAAGCCCACGCGCCAGCTTTCCGCGCCCGCGGCGGCGAGCGCGCGGGCGAGGTGGGCCACGAACGGCCCGTGCGGTCCCTGCAGGAACAGGAACCGGCGGCCGTGTCCGGTCAGGCGCGCGCGCGTCATCGCGGCACCTTGCCCCGGCGCG
>DAINOF010000078.1:0-10316 GCA_036735505.1 Paracoccaceae bacterium | reverse complement strand
GCGTGCCGCGCCAGAGCCTTGCCGGGCCGCGGCGTGCCGCGCCAGAGCCTTGCCGGGCCGCGGCGTGCCGCGCCAGAGCCTTGCCGAGGCAGGGTCGAGCGGCTAGGTCAGGCCGAAAAGGGGAGCGGCATGTTCACGGGCATCATCACCGACCTGGGCGAGGTCATCGGGGTCGACCGGCCGGGCGACCTGCATGCCCGGATCGCCACCGGCTACGATATCGCCACCATCGACATCGGCGCCTCGATCGCCTGCGACGGCGTCTGCCTGACCGTGGTGTCGCTGGGGCAGGACCCGCGGCCTTGGTTCGACGTGACGATCTCGGCCGAGACGGTGTCGAAGACCACCGTGGGCGACTGGCGGCCGGGGACGCGGCTGAACCTCGAGCGCGCGCTGCGGCTCGGCGACGAACTGGGCGGCCACATCGTCTCGGGCCATGTGGACGGGCTGGCCGAGGTCCTGTCGGTCCGCGACGAGGGCGAGAGCACCCGCGTCCGGTTCCGCGCGCCGCAGGGCCTCGCGCGGTTCATCGCGCCGAAGGGGTCGGTGGCGCTCAACGGCACCTCGCTGACCGTGAACGAGGTCGAGGGGGCCGAGTTCGGCGTGAACCTGATCCCGCACACGAAGTCCGCGACCACATGGGACCGGGTGGCCGCGGGCGACCGGGTGAACCTCGAGATCGACACGCTCGCGCGCTACGTCGCGCGGCTCGCCGAGGCGGGGTAGGCGTGGCGCAGATCGGCCACAACGGGGGCCCCACGATGGAGCCGGGCACGGCCTGGCGCCGCCATTGCTGGACGAAGGCGCGCCGCGACCTCCTGCCCACCATGCCGCTCGAGGTGATCGGCTACCGGATGAAGCGCGCCGCCGAACTGGGGCTCGACTACCGCACCTATGCGGGCGTGCGGGCGACCACGGGGCGGGACATCGTGGCCTTCCTGTTCTCTTCGACCGCGCTGGGGCTCAACCGCGGCCCCGCGCTGCCCGCGCCCGAGGCCGGCAAGCTCGCGGCCCTCGTCGGGGCCGACCGTCTCGCCGCCGTCTACCGCCCGCTCGACCCCGAGGCCGTGCTGGCGTGCAACCCGGCGGCCCTCGACCGGGCGGGCGTCGCGCCCACGGTCTTCGACAGCTGGAGCGAGACCCGCGCGCGGCTTCTGGCGCTGACGCGCGCGGCCGGCGTTCCGGCAGACGCCGTGCTGGTGGTGGGCGACGCCGCCCCCGAGCGCGGCTGGTGCGGCGCGGGGCGGATGGCGGGCTTTCTTCAGGCGGGGCGGTTCTTCGCCGCCTGACGTTGCGTCATCCGGCCGATCCGTGTTTGCCCTGTCACGCGGGCCGGTTAGGCTTCGGCAACCAAATGAAAGGGTTCGCGATGTTCCGCTCAACGATTGTCGCCGTGGCCGCGACGCTTTCCATGACGGCGACGCCGATTGCCGCCGCCACCATCGCCGACGTGTTCTCGAGCTTCTTCGTCTTCGGCGACTCGCTTTCGGACAATGGCAATGTCTCGGCGACGCTCGAGACCGCGGGCATCGACTTTCCGCCCGAGCCCTACTTCGAGGGCCGCTTCTCGGACGGACCCGTCTGGAACGAGGCGTTCCTTGCCGAGTTCGAGACGGGACAGTCGGCCAACTTCGCCTTCGGCGGCGCGCGCACCTCGGACGACGCCGGCACGATCCCCGATCTCGCCGACCAGGTGGACGCCTTCACCGCGGTGCGGCCCTTCCTCACGCTGGGCGACCGTTCGCTCGCCTCGATGTTCTTCGGCGCCAACGACGTCTTCGACGCAATCCTCGCCGCGGCCTCGGGGCCACCCGACATCATCGGCTTCCTGTCGGGCCGCGCCGCGGCGACGCTCGGCAACATCGCCGCGAGCGTCGGCGCGCTGAGCGCGCAGGGGATCGACGACTTTGCGCTGTGGAACCTGCCCGACCTCGGCCAGACGCCGCGGCTCCGCGACCTCGGGCCGCAGGCGCAGGGGCTGGGGAGCCTCGCCACCGCGATCTACAACGCGGGCTTCGACGCGATGGTGGGCAGCCTTCGTGCCCAGGGACTAACCATCCACACGGTCGACACCTTCGGGCTGTTCGTCGAGGCCACGACCAATCCCACGGCCTTCGGCCTCGTCAACCTCACCGACGCCTGCCTGCCCGTCGATCCGTTCGAGATCCCGACCTTGGGCGTGGTCGTTCCCGAACCCTGCACCGCCCCCGAGACCTTCCTCTACTGGGACAAGCTCCACCCGACGCAGACCGGACACGCCGCGCTGGCCGCCGTCTTCGACGCGTCGGTCCCGGCTATCCCGCTTCCCGCCCCGGCGCTTCTGTTGCTGGCCGGGCTCGGGGGGCTCGCCGCGCTGCGCCGACGGGCGGCCTGAGCCGCAGCCGACACGCGCCGCCGCCGCCAGCGCCTGGCCGCGGGCCGCGCATCACGAGGCCGTCACGGACCTTGCGCGGGAACGTGAACGCGAAGTGAAATCCTCGGCTCCTGACTTCAGGTAACCTCACGGCGCCGGCATTTCCGCCGGTTCGTTTCGGGAGTCTCCCATCATGTCCACGCGTCGTTCGACGCGCACCGCTGCGGCGGGCGCGATCGCCCTTGTCATGAGCGGCACCATGGCTTCGGCCGTGACGCTCGAGGTCAAGGTCACCAACCTCCAGGGCCCGGGCGGCCTGTTCCTGACGCCCATCTTCTCGATCTTCCACGACGGCAGCTACGACAGCTTCAGCGCCGGCGAGCTCGCCAGTCCGGGGCTCGAGGCCATCGCCGAGGAAGGCGACGTCTCGGTCGAACTCGCGGCCACGGCGGGCGAGACCAACGGCGTCATCCTCGCGCCCGGCGGCTTTCCCGGCGCGCCGGTGCTCGACCCGGGCGAGACGGCCACGGCGAGGTTCCAGGTCGATCCCCTGTCCGACCGCTTCTTCTCGTTCCTGTCGATGGTCATCCCGTCCAACGATCTCTTCGTCGGCAACGGCAACCCGCTCGCCTACGAGATCTTTGACGCGGCCGGCACCTTCACCGGCCTCGCGCCGTTCTTCGTCACGATCGCGAACATCTACGACGGCGGCACCGAGCTGAACGACAACCTCGGCGCGGCCTTCAACGCGAATGGCGGCGCGTCGACCGACACGTCGAACCCGATCCAGCTTGTGGGCGACATCTCGTTCCTGGGCGGCCAGCCGACCGCGGCGGGAACCTTCGTCTCGCTCGCCGCCGGGGGCGCAAGCCTTCTGAGGTTCGAGATCTCGGTCGTTCCCGTCCCGGCCGCCCTGCCGCTCCTTCTCGCGGGGATCGGCGCGCTGGGGCTCGCCGGCCGGCGCCGCACGGCCTGAGCGGACAAGGGGCCGGTCCCGTCCGGGGCCGGCCCACCGCGTTTCCCTTCTGGAAGTCGGGCGGCGACTGGGCTATCTGGCCGCGGGACCACACGCATGCCCGCCCTCCGAGGAGCCCCATGACATTCGAAACGCCCGGCCCGATCGAGGAGAACTGGCGCGACGCGATCTCGACGGTCGAGGAGATCATCGAGGACGCGCGCCAGGGCCGCGTCTTCATCCTCGTCGACCACGAGGACCGCGAGAACGAGGGCGACCTCGTGATCCCGGCCCAGATGGCGACGCCCGAGGTCATCAACTTCATGGCGACGCACGGGCGGGGGCTCATCTGCCTCGCGCTTCCCGGCGAGCGGATCGACGCGCTGGGGCTGCCGCTCATGTCGACGAACAACTCCTCGCGCCACGAGACGGCCTTCACGGTGTCCATCGAGGCGCGCGAGGGCGTGTCGACCGGGATCTCGGCCCATGACCGCGCCCGCACCGTGGCCGTGGCGATCGACCCGTTGAAGACCGCCGCCGACATCGCGACACCGGGGCATGTCTTCCCGCTGCGCGCCCGGTCGGGCGGCGTGCTGGTCCGCGCGGGCCATACCGAGGCGGCGGTCGACATCTCGCGGCTCGCCGGGCTCAACCCCTCGGGCGTCATCTGCGAGGTGATGAACGACGACGGCACCATGGCGCGGCTGCCCGATCTCGTGGCCTTCGCGCAACGGCACGGGATCCGGATCGGGACGATCTCGGACCTCATCTCGTACCGCCGCCGGCACGACAACCTCGTGCGGGTCCGGGACGAACGCACCGTCACCTCGGGCTTCGGCGGCGACTGGACAATGCGGATCTACGCCGACGAGACCCAAGGCGCCGAGCACATCGCGCTCATCAAGGGCGACATCGCGGGCGAGGGGCCGGTGCTCGTCCGGATGCATGCGATGGACCCGCTGCTGGACGTCGCGGGCCTTGGCGGGCGGGGCCGCACGACCGAATTCGGGCGCTCGATGGAGATCATCGCGGCCGAGGGGCGCGGGGCCGTGGTGCTTCTGCGCGACACGACAATGAAGCTTCTCTCGGGCGATGCCGCCTCGCCGCAGACGCTCCGGCAATACGGGCTCGGGGCGCAGATCCTGTCGTCGCTGGGGATCTCGGAGCTGATCCTTCTCACCAACTCGCCCATGCCGAAGGTCGTGGGGCTTGACGCCTACGGCCTGTCGATCGTCGGCACGCGCCCCATCCCGCTGGACTGACCCATGGCCGGACAAGAGACGCATCACATCCTGCCGCTCCCCGAAATCGACGCGCCCGTGAAGGTGCTGGTCGTGGTGGCGCCCTACTACAGGGACATCGCCGACAACCTTCTGGCGGGGGCGACGGCGGTGCTGGAGCGGGCCGGGGCGACCTGGGAGGTCGTCGAGGTTCCCGGCGCGCTGGAGATTCCCACCGCCATCGGGCTCGCCCATCGCATGGCGAGCTTCGACGCCTATGTCGCGCTCGGCTGCGTGATCCGGGGCGAGACGACGCATTACGAGACCGTCTGCAACGACAGCTCGCGCGGGCTGATGCTGCTGGGCCTGCAGGGCTGCTGCCTCGGCAACGGCATCCTGACCGTCGAGACCCGGGCGCAGGCCGCCGTTCGGGCGGACCCTGCGGACCAGGACAAGGGCGGCGGCGCGGCGGCGGCGGCGCTGCACCTTCTCGCGCTCGCCCGGAAGTGGGGCAAGCCCCGGGGCGGGATCGGCTTCCGGCCCGACAGCGTCCTTGCGGCCGAGGCCAAGGGCACGGCATGACGCCCACGCGCCAGATGAAGTCCGCCGCGCGGCTCTATGCCGTGCAGGCGCTGTTCCAGATGGAGGCGGCGGCGCAGTCGGTGGACCTCGTGCAGAAGGAATTCGAGACCCATCGCTTCGGCGCGGTCTACGACGGCGAGGAGATGGCCGAGGGCGACGTCGACCTCTTCCGCAAGCTCCTTGGCGACGCGGTGAACTGGCAGGCGCGGATCGACCAGATGACCGACCGGGCGCTGGTGGCCAAGTGGCCCATCGACCGGATCGACCCGACGCTGCGCGCGCTCTTCCGCGCGGCGGGGGCCGAGCTCGTCGCGGGCGTCGCGCCGCCAAGGGTGGTGATCAACGAGTTCGTCGACATCGCCAAGGCGTTCTTTCCCGACGGGCGCGAGCCCAAGTTCGTGAACGCCGTGCTCGACCACATGGCGCGGGACGCGAGGCCCGAGGCGTTCTAGCGTCCCTCGCGTGGCCTCGCCGCGGAGAGGTCCGTCACGAAGAGGACAAGGCGATGGCGGCCCGCCGGCAGTTTCGAACGACCCTCCCCTCGCCCTACCTCCGGCGCGCGGCCTGGGCGCGACCCGACGAAGCGCGTCCCCCGGACTACCCCTTTTCGGTACCGTTCCTGAAGGACCCGGAGTGGGAGATCGAGTTCACGACCCCGGTGACCATCCTCGTCGGCGAGAACGGGTCCGGCAAATCCACCCTCATCGAGGCCCTCGCGGCCCTGGCGGGCTATGACGAGGCGGGCGGGGGCAAGGGCTACATGCCCGTCGATCACTCCCGGGCGCTCGACAGGTCCGGTGCGGCGCTCGCGGCGCATCTCAGGGCGTCCTGGCTGCCCAAGGTCACGAGCGGCTGGTTCTTCAAGGCGGAATCCTTCTGGTCGGTCGCGCGCTATCTCGACGAGCTTCCCGGACCAGCGCCGCCGGATTTCCTCTCCCATTCGCATGGAGAGGGCTTCCTGCGGGTGTTCTCCGAAAGATGCTCCCGGCAGGGGCTCTATCTGATGGACGAGCCCGAGAGCGCCTTGTCCCCGGCCCGCCAGCTCGACCTTCTCGCGATGCTGGCCGGGGTGCAGGACTCTGCCTCGTCGCAAGTCATCCTGGCGACGCATTCCCCCATCCTGATGGCCGTTCCCGGAGCCAGGCTGCTTCAGGTCTCCCGCTTCGGGCTGGAACCCGTGGCCCTCGAGGACACGCGCCATTATCGCCTGTACCGGGCCTTCTGTCTCGATCCGCAGGGGTTCATCGCCGAGGAACTCCGGCATCGGCGCGAGGACGACACCTTCTGACCTCCCACGATCCGGGCTCACCGCAGCCGCAGGTCCGCCCAGACCGGCAGGTGGTCCGAGGCGAGCCGAGCGGCCTCGGACCGGTGCACCCCGGCGTTCTCGAGCGTCACCCGCCCGTTCACCGCGATCCGGTCGAGCGCCGCGACGGGCCGCGCCGCATGGAAGCTGAGCCCGGGGGCATGCACCGTGAAGCCGCGCGCCAGCGGCTCGAGCCCGCGGTCGTTGCGCCATTCGTTGAAGTCGCCGAGGATGACCGTGGGCAGGTCGGCCGCGCCCGCCGCCCGCAGGATGGCGTTGAGCTGCCGGCGGCGATGGGCGCGCGTCAGCCCGAGATGGACGGCCACCATCCGGAACGCGCCGTCGCCGCGCTCCGCCTCGACCATGACCGCGCCGCGCGGCTCGAGCCCGGGCAGGTCGAGCCGCCGGACCGCCTCGACCCGGATGTCGGGATGCAGGAGCACCGCGTTCCCGTGCCAGCCGAGGCTGACGCCGTTGACCGCGACCGCGACCGCCCGAAGCCCCGTCACCGTCTCGATGCGCGCGCGGTCGAGCGTCGCCGGGCGGTCGCCCATGCGGCGGTCGGCCTCCTGCAGCACCACCGCATCGGCGCCCAGCGCGGCGACGACGCCCAGCACCCGCTCGGGGTCCCGCCGCCGGTCGAGGCCCATGCACTTGCGGATGTTGTAGCTGGCGACGCGAAGGGCGGTCATGGCGCGACTATTCCTCGCGCGCGGGGGCGATTCAATGCCGCACCCCCGGGAACCAAGGCGGGTTCATCTGGCTTTCAGAGGTACGGCGCCTAGATTGCTAGATGGACCTCGATTCGATGGAGCCTTGCCATGCCGCCCGCCTCCACGCCACGCCTCATCCGTCTCTACATCCGCCACTGCGCGATCGGCTTTGCCCTTTCCGCCGCCTTCGTCGGCGCGCTCTTCGCCTTCGACGTGGCCAACCTCTGGACCCTCGTCAGCCGCTCCGACGTGGGGTTCATGGCCGCCTTCATGCTCTTCATGGGCAACGGCGTCGTCTTCGCAGGGGTGCAGTTCGGCATCTCGGTAATGCGGATGGGCGAGGATGATGCAGGTCCGCGCGGCGGCCACCGGGACCCCGTGACCATGCCGGCGCTCGTGCCGGTGCGCTCGGCCGCGGCCAACGCCCCGCAGCGGAACGCCCGTCGGGCCTGACGCGCCGTCCCCGTCGTGGGGGGGGTACCGCCCTCTCGCAGACGCGGGGGCGGAGTGACGGGACCACCACAACCGTGGCATGTCTAATTCCCGAGGACCTGTTTACACAGGTGGGCGCCAGGTAACCGGACCAGGGCCCGGACAGAGCCAGCTCCCTCGGATTTGATTAAGGCCACCGGAATATTGCCGCTCACGGGAAGGGCAGTACCCGTCTCGTCCCAGATAGGCGTGCGCCCGAACGGTGACAAGTCCCGCGTTGATGGGCGGCCCGCGCACCCTTGACATATGTTCACGACTTGTTCACGCTTGCCGCCATGCCCGAGGATGCCATCCCCGCGTCGACCCTCGCTCCTGCGCCGAAACCGGGGCAACTCCTCGCCCGCGGGGTGTGCCGCCACCTTCTCGGCCACGACTTCGTGACGGTCGAGGAGCTCGTCCCGGCGCCAGGCCTCCGGGTGGACGTGATGGCGCTCGGGCCGCGCGGCGAGATCTGGGTCGTCGAGTGCAAGTCCTCGCGGACCGATTTCGTGGCGGACGCCAAGTGGCACCGCTATCTCGACTGGTGCGACCGGTACTTCTGGGCGGTAGACTGCGACTTCCCGGCGGCTCTGCTGCCCGAAGGCACGGGGCTCATCGTCGCGGACGCCTACGACGCCGAGATCGTGCGCATGGGGCCCGAGACGAAGCTTGCCGGCGCCCGGCGCAAGGTCATGGTGCAGAGATTCGCGCGCCACGCCGCCCTGCGCTGGCACGCCGCGCGCGACCCGGCGATCAGCCCCGCCGCGGGGGCTTAGGCTTGCCGCCGCCCATGGTGCGGGCGCGCGCCGCGGCGGCGCGGATTTCCTCGGCGATCTCCTCGGCCTCCTCGGGCTCGAAGTCGAGCGGGATCTCGAAGCCCTCGCCCTCGACATAGATCCGCACCATCCCGAGCGTCGTCGGCCCGATCTGGAGGTTCGCCGCGATCTCGCTGTCCTTGTCGATGCCCATCTGTCCGGCTCCGCGCCTTTTCTGGGACCGTGAGCTACGCCCATGCCGCTTGCCGCGCAAGGGGCGGGCGGGCATTGTCGCGCCATGACGGACGGCGTCACCTTCCGCGACCTCGAGATCGGCGACGGCGGATGGCTGGTCGAGCGCCACGCGGTGCTCTATGCCCGCGACGACGGTTTCGACGCCAGCTTCGAGGCGCTGGTCGCCGAGGTCCTCGCCGCCTACATCCGCACCCGCGACCCCGCATCGGAACGCGCCTTCATCGCGGTGGCCGACTTGCGCAGGGTCGGGTCGGTGTTCTGCGTACGCTCGGACGAACCCGGCGTCGCCAAGCTGCGCCTTTTCCTCGTCGAGCCTGACTGGCGGGGCAGGGGCCTTGGCCAGTGGCTGCTCGACGCCTGCCTCGGCTTTGCGCGCGCGGCCGGATACCGCCGCCTGCGGCTCTGGACGCACGAGAGCCACCGCGCGGCCTGCGCGCTCTACGCCCGCAACGGCTTCCGGCTGGTGGACAGCCGCCCGGTGCGGTCCTTCGGGCAGGACCTCGTGGAGCAGAGCTGGGAGATCGACCTCGCAGCCCTTGCAATCGCGGGGGTCAATCGGTAAATCGCCCCCTGTGCCGCCTTAGCTCAGTTGGTTAGAGCACCAGATTGTGGATCTGGGGGTCGCCCGTTCGAGCCGGGCAGGCGGTACCACTCAAGCCCTTGATTTGTGTGGATCCGGGTCTTCACCTGGGGCCCCAAGTTGCGCCGGTTTGCTGAACGGTAAGTCCGAGTACCGCGGCACATCAAGTACATCGAGCCGGTGCCGGGCCCCTTCCTCGTCGCTGGAATCCGGCCGACCCACGCCGAGGCGCTGAAGCAGAAGCTCAGCCAGACCCCGACCCTCGCGAAGGCGGTCAGACGGACCATCTCGGTTCTTCTTGGTTTTGCGGCGTACCCGCTGGAGTGGATCCCGCGGAACCCTCTCGTCAACCCGAAGCGAGGCGGCGCGGCGAAACGAAAGCAGAAGGCCTTCGGATACCAGCCCTTTGAGGAAGCGGAGATCGCATCGTTCCGCGAGGCGGTTCGTCTGGGTGCACGGGCTCGGCTCGCGTTCGAGATCGGTCTCGGCACGGGCCTGCGACTCGAGGATATCTGCAAGGTTCCTGCCTCGGCCATGGCGGGCAAGACCTTCTCGATGTTCGCGGGAAAGGACGGGCTCCTTCTTGTGCTGCATCCAAGGCCGCAGGGTTCGAGGAGGGCCAACGGCTCCATGCGCTGCGCTGCACCGCCGCGACGCGCCTCTTCGAGGCGGAATGCCGGTAGGGTCGGTTCGCCGGGTCTTCATGATGTTGCAGAGGTCAAGCCGGGGCACGACTTCTCGCGCCCCGAACCCATGCTTTCAGAAGTGATCCCGTCGCCTGCAGCACGAAGGCCGGCGGCGAGATCCGAGAGGCGCGCCCCGTATCACGACAGCGCGCGTGAGAATCCCGAACGGTGGACGTGGTCGTCGCCACCAAATCGAGCTCGGCGACGGGGACCTCGGCGAGCGCGTCCCGGAGTGCGGAGACGGCATTTGCCGCCCGGTCCGCGTTCGGTACGGCCCCAGTGACTGCGGCGATCGCCTCGTCGAGGGCCTTGCCGAGATCCTCGCGACCGATCGCGTCGACGAGGCGCGAGAGACCGATCGCGTGGACGTCGAAGAACGCGATCACCCGGGAGAGGGGCGCGCCGAGGGTTCCGACCGGCACGGGCACCGGTCGAAGCTG
>DAINOF010000077.1:0-12453 GCA_036735505.1 Paracoccaceae bacterium | reverse complement strand
TCGGTGACGACGGCCGACTGCATCTCGGGCGTCAGGAGGAAGTCGGCGAGCTTGACCGCCATCTCGAGGTTCTCGGCGTTGGTCGGCACGACCGCCTGGCTGAAGCCGCCGGCGAGCGCGAGGTCCTGGAGCTGCACGAGGCCGGTGGTCTCGGGCAGGACGCCCTGGCTGATGGCCTGGAGCGCCATGTCCGACCAGGCCGGGATCATCGTGACCGCGCCCTGCGCCAGAAGCTGGATCGAGTTCGCGTTGCCCGAGGCATAGGCGCCGCCGTCGAACAGGTGCGGCGCGAGATCGGCGAGAAGCGCGAAGCCCCCGCCCAGCATCCCCTCGGCCTTCGCGGCGTCGAAGTTCGAGACCGTGAACAGCGACGGGTCGCGGCCGTTCGCCTCGTGGATCGCGCGGCGCACGAAGTTGCCGCCCGAGCCGCCCTTGTCGGGGCGGTTGTAGATGAACTGGCCGGGGTTGGCCTTGATCCAGTCGGCCAGTTCCGCCCAGGTCGTCGGCGCGTCCGCGGGCGACAGCTTGGTCGTGTCATAGGCGAGAAGCACCTGGCTCCCGCGATAGGGCAGGCTGAAGGGCGTCTCGATGGCCAGCGGGTTCACGTTGCCGTAGTTGGCGATCCCGGCCTTCGTCCAGTCCACCCAGAGCCCGGCCTCGATGGCGCCCGCAGGCAGTTGCGGGTTGTGCTGCTCGATGATGTCCAGAAGCGGCCCGGTGCCGGTCTGGAGCGCCGCGAGCGCGCGCTCGGCGATGGCCATCGTGCCGCCGCCCTCGCGGGCGATCACCACGTTGATCGACACGCCGGGATTCGCCCGCTCGAAGGCCGGCTTGATCACGTTCGACCAGAAGTCCGAGATGTTGGCGTCCGAGTTCGTGTACATGTTGAGCGTCGCGGCCTGCGCGAAGGCGGGACGAACGAAGGCAGGGGCGGCGAGGCCGGCGAGGCCGAGCTTCATGAGGTCGCGGCGTTTCATGGGTTCTCCGGAACGTCTGGATGAGCGGAATTCGCGGCAGGACGCGCCTGCCGTTTTTCTCGTAGGACCTGCCGATGACAGGCGGTTGAAGCTTGCGTGACGGCTGGACGACGCGGGCTGTCACCGGTTCGTCACGATGGACGTCTAGCCAGCCGGCACCGCCCTCCGCGGTTCGGGACCCGTCGTGACCCATCCTGAAGCAGACCCGCACGAGATTCCGGCCACCGTCGCCGGGCGCCTGAGCCTCGACGACATGGCCTGCCATGTGCCGGTGCGCTTCCGGGTGCCGCCGGGCGAGTCCGCGCTCGCCATCGAGTTCCATCACGCCCCGCGCGGCCCCGACGGCGGCGGCATCCCGCACCAGCTGTCGATCTCGGTCACCGGCCCCGCCGGTCCCCGCGGCACCCGCCACAACTCGGCCGACCAGTCGGTGCGCCTCGCGGCCCACGCGGCGAGCCCCGGCTACCTTCCTGGTCCGATCGAGCCCGGCGTCTGGACGGTCGAGATCGACTGCCACCGCATCCTGCCGCCGGGAGGGATCGACTGGCGCCTGACCGTGGCAGGAAATCCGGGCCCCGCCGAGCCGGCCCCCGCGCCCGACACCCCGCCGCCTGCCCGCACCTCGGGCCCCGGCTGGTACCGGGGCGACCTCCACCGCCATACCGACCACTCCGACGCCGTCTGGCCGCCCGAGGCGATGGTCGCCGATGCCCGCGCCCGCGGCTACGACTTCGCCGCGCTGACCGACCACAACACCGTCTCGGCCCTTCAGGCTGCGCGGCGCGCGGCGGGGGACGACCTCCTGATCCTGCCGGGGATGGAGCTCACCACCTTCCACGGCCATGCGCTCGCACTCGGCTCGGGCGCGATGCACGACTGGCGGATCCGCGACGGCCAGACCATGGCGGCGCGCGTGGCCGAGATCGCCGCCGCGGGCGACCTTTTCGTGATCGCCCACCCGATGAGCGCGGGCCATCCCTTCTGCACCGGCTGCTTCTGGGCCCATGCCGACGTGATGCCCGGCCCCGCGCGGCACGTCGAGGTCTGGAACGGGCCCTGGGGTCCCGGCCCGAAGAACCCGCTCGCGCTCGATCTCTTCCACGGCTGGCTGAACCGCGGCCACCGCCTTGTCGCCACCGCCGGCTCGGACGACCACGGGCGCTTCAAGGCGGATGCGCGGCCGGGCCATGTCCTCGTCCATGCGCAGGCGCTGACGCGGGACGGCATCTTGGGTGGCCTCCGCGCCGGGCACGTGGTCCTGACCTCGGGCCCCCGGCTTTCGGTTGCGGCGGGGGACGCGCTGCCGGGCGACGCCCTCGCGCGGCCCGCCGATCTCGACATCGCCTGGGACGGCGCCCCGCCGGACGCCCGGCTGCGCGTTGTCGCCGGGCGGCGCGGCGACGCCCATGTCCGCCAGGTGACTGCGCAGGCAACCCCGCCCTCGGGCACGCTGCGCCTGCCCGCGGGCGCGCTTGGCGAGGCCTCCTGGGCCATGGTGGACCTGCGGGCCGCGGACGGCGCCATGGAGGCGCTCGCCAACCCGTTCTTCTTCGGCGATTGGCCGTCCGGGTGACGGCCCGCCAGCCCGCCCGTCAGCCCCGCGCGTAGCCGACCGTGCGGAGCGCCGTCCCGATCTCGTCGAGGATCGCCGGATCGTCGATCGTGGCGGGCATCTTGTAGCTCTCGCCGTCGGCGATCCTGGCCATCGTCGCGCGCAGGATCTTGCCCGACCGGGTCTTCGGCAGCCGGTCCACGACGACGGCATGCTTGAAGGCCGCGACCGGGCCGATCTGGTCGCGCACCAGCGAAACGCATTCCTTCACGATTGCCGCAGGGTCGCGGTCGCAGCCCCGGTTGAGGCAGAGGAACCCGAAGGGCAGCTGGCCCTTCAGCGCGTCCGCCACCCCGATCACCGCGCATTCGGCAACGTCCGGATGCCCCGCCAGCACCTCTTCCATCGCGCCGGTCGACAGCCGGTGCCCCGCCACGTTGATCACGTCGTCGGTGCGCGCCATGATGTAGAGATAGCCGTCCTCGTCGCGGTAGCCCGCATCCCCGGTCTCGTAGTAGCCCGGGAAATGCGCGAGGTACGCCTTGCGGAAACGGTCCTCGGCGTTCCAGAGCGTCGGCAGCGTCCCGGGCGGCAAGGGAAGTTTCACGGCGATGGCGCCGAGCGTGCCGGCCGGCACCTCGTGCCCCGCCTCGTCGAGGATGCGCACGTCGTAGCCCGGCATCGGCACCGAGGGCGAGCCGACCTTCACGGGGAGAAGCCCGATCCCCCGCGGGTTCGCGGCGATGGGCCAGCCGGTCTCGGTCTGCCACCAGTGGTCGATCACCGGGACCTTGAGCTTGTCCTCGGCCCATCGGATCGTGTCGGGGTCCGCGCGCTCACCCGCGAGATACAAGGCCTCGAGCGACGACAGGTCATAGTCGGCGATCAGCCGCCCCTCGGGATCGTCACGCTTGATCGCGCGGAAGGCGGTGGGCGCGGTGAAGAGCACCTTGACCTTCCAGTCCGCGATCACCCGCCAGAAGGTCCCGGCGTCGGGCGTGCCGACGGGCTTGCCCTCGAACACCACGGTCGTGTTGCCGTGGATCAGCGGCGCGTAGCAGATGTAGCTGTGTCCCACGACCCAGCCCACGTCCGAGGCCGCCCAGAACACGTCGCCCGGGTCGACGCCGTAGATGTTCTTCATCGACCAGTGGAGCGCCACAAGCTGCCCCGCCGTCGCGCGCACGACGCCCTTGGGCTGGCCGGTGGTGCCCGAGGTGTAGAGGATGTAGGCCGGGTGGTTCCCCTCGACGGGCACGCAATTCGCCGGGTCCACCCCGTGCTGGAAGGCGTGCCAGTCGAGATCGCGGCCTTCGGTCAACTGCGCCACCTCCTGCTCGCGCTGGAAGATCACGCAGAAGTCGGGCTTGTGGGCCGCCTGCGCCAGCGCCCCGTCGAGAAGCGGCTTGTAGTGCACGACGCGGCCCGGCTCGATCCCGCAGGAGGCGGCGATGATGCACTTGGGCGTCGCGTCGTCGATCCGCACGGCAAGCTCATGCGCCGCGAAGCCGCCGAAGACGACCGAATGGATCGCGCCCAGCCGCGCGCAGGCGAGCATCGCCTCGACCGCCTCGGGCACCATCGGCATGTAGAGGATCACGCGGTCGCCCTTTTCGATGCCGCGCGCGCGCAGAGCGCCTGCCAGCCGCGCGACGCGCGCCTGCAGCTCGGCATAGGTGATCGTGTGCCTGGTGTGGCTCACCGGGCTGTCGTGGATGATCGCGACCTGGTCGCCGCGCCCCGCCGCCACATGCCGGTCCACCGCGTTCCAGCAGGTGTTGACCATCCCGTCCGCGAACCACTCGTAGATCGGGGCGCGCTCGTCCCAGAGCGCCTTGGTGGGCTTGCGATCCCAGTCGATCGCCTCGGCCGCTGCCATCCAGAACCCCTCGGGGTCCGCCTGCCAGTTCGCGTAGATGTCCCTGTACTGCACGCCGTCTCCTCCGTCCTCCCGGCGCCGGTCGGGCTTTCCCAGTCCGGCGGTGATTCGATCTTCGCGCGTGCACCCCTTTCAATCCCAGCGCGGCGCCGCTGTATAGGGCCGCGCGCCTTCCCCGTGGCGCCGGGGCCGCGAGGGGCGTAGAAGGAAAGCCCCGGGTCCCCGGCGACTCGGGGCGACCCGAGGCGGCAAGACCGATGCGCGACACGCACGACCCGATCCCGCAGCCGGTTCCGGCAATCCGCGCCGAGGGGCTGGCGAAGTCCTTCGGCGCGTTGCGCGCCGTCGACGGCATCGACCTCGAGGTGCCGCAGGGCGAAATCTTCGCCATCCTGGGGCCCAACGGCGCCGGCAAGACCACCTTCATGCGGATGCTCGCGACGCTCGTCGCGCCCGACGGAGGCCGCGCCTCGATCATGGGTCACGACATCGTCGAGGCCCCCGCGCAGGTCCGCGCCGCGATCGCCATGACCGGGCAGTTCGCCTCGCTCGACGAGGACCTGACCGGGCGCGAGAACCTGATCCTGCTCGCACGGCTCTGGGGCTTCCGCGGCGCGGCGGCGCGCGAGAGGGCGGACGCGCTTCTGGCCGACTTCGACCTCGCCGACGCCGCGCGGCGGCAGGTCAAGGACTATTCGGGCGGCATGCGCCGGCGGCTCGACATCGCGGCCTCGCTTGTCGTGACGCCCGGCGTCCTGTTCCTCGACGAACCGACGACCGGCCTCGACCCCACCGCGCGGCAGAAGGTCTGGCGGCTGATCCGCCGGCTGGCGGAGTCGGGCGTGACGGTGCTTTTGACCACGCAGTACCTCGAGGAGGCCGACCAGCTCGCCCGCCGCATCGCGGTGGTCAACCACGGCCGCAAGATCGCCGAAGGCACGAGCCGCGAGCTGAAGGCCGCCACCGGGTCGGGCTTCCTCCATGTGGCGCTGGCCGATGCGGGCAGGCTCGCCGCCGCGGCCGCAATCCTCGAGGCGCGGCTCGGTGCGCGGGTCCAGCCGGGCGCCGAGGGGGCGCGGCTCTCGGTCAAGGCCGAGAGCGCCGAGGCCGCCGCGGCGGCCCTGTCGGCGCTGACCGCGGCCGGCGTCGAGCTCGCGGACTTCTCGATGGGAACGCCGAGCCTCGAGGAGGTGTTCTTCGCGCTCACCGGGCAGATGGAGGCCCAGCCATGAAGGACGGCCTGACGGGCGGGTTCGCCCGCGTGACCCGCCCGGCGCCCGCCTCGGCGCTGTCGACCGCGCTGACCTTCGGCTGGCGGGCGGTGCTCAAGTTCAAGCACGTGCCCGAGCAGCTCTTCGACCTCGTCATGACCCCGGTCATGTTCACGCTGCTCTTCACCTTCGTCTTCGGCGGCGCGCTCGCGGGGTCGACCGACGACTACCTCCAGTATCTCCTGCCGGGCATCCTCGTGCAGACCGTGATCTTCAACGCGGTCTATTCCGGCATGGGCCTGTCGACCGACCTGTCCAAGGGTCTCTTCGACCGGTTCCGGTCGCTGCCCATCTGGTCGCTCGCGCCCTTCGCGGGCCTCATGGTGGGCGACGTGCTGCGCCACCTCATCGCGGGGGCGATCATCCTCGGCATCGGCCTTGCGCTGGGCTTCCGCCCCGGGGCGGGGCTTGCGGGGGTGATCGCGGCCTTCCTCCTCCTCCTTGCCATCGGCTTCGGCACCGGGTGGGCCTTCATCGTGCTGGGCCTTCTCGTGCGCACGCCCACGACGGTGATGACGTTCGGCTTCACCGTGCTCTTCCCGCTGGTCTTCGCCTCGAACATCATGGTCGACCCGGTGACGATGCCGCCCTGGCTTGCCGCCTTCGTCGAGATGAACCCGGTCTCGCACATGGCCACCGCCATGCGGCAGCTCTTCGACGGCACGGCCGGGCCGGCCTCGGTGGCGCTTGCGCTCGCCCTTCCGGTGGGGATGACGGCGGTTCTGGCGCCTGTCGTCCTGTGGCTCTACCGGCGGCGCTGAGAGCGCTTCCAACCACCGCGGTCCTGCGCCATGGTGCGCCCGGGAAACGGGAACGCTGCCATGAGGATCGCCGCGATACGCACCTTCCGGGTGGACCTGCCGCTGAAGGAAGGGCGCTACACCTGGGCCGACGGCAAGTTCGTCGAGGTCTTCGATTCCACCGTGGTCGAGATCCTGACGGACGACGGCCGCTCGGGCCTGGGTGAGGTGTGCCCGCTCGGGCCCTTCTACCTGCCCGCCTACGGCCCCGGCGCCCGGGTCGGCATCGCGGAACTCGCGCCCCACCTCATCGGCCTCGACCCCCGCGACCTCACCGTGGTGGAACAGGTGATGGACCGCGCGCTTCTGGGGCATCCTTACGTCAAGTCCGCGCTCGACATGGCCTGCTGGGACCTTCTGGGGCAGGACGCGGGCATTCCGCTCGTCACGCTGCTCGGCGGGCGCCACGGGCGAAGCGTGGCGCTCTACCGCGCGATCAGCCAGGGCGACGCCGATGCCATGGCGGACAACGTGGCGGGCTACCGGGCCGAGGGCTACACCAAGTTCCAGCTCAAGGTCGGCGGCCGGGCCTCCGACGACATCGCGCGCATCCGCTCGGTCGCCAACGTGCTCGAGGTCTCGGACGTGCTCGTGGCCGACGCCAACACCGGCTGGACCTCGGGCGACGCGCTTCGGGTGGCGAACGCGGTGCGGCATGTGGACGTCTGGATCGAGCAGCCCTGCCGCACCTATGCCGAGTGCCTGGGCGTGCGGCGGGCAACGACGCTGCCCGTCATCCTCGACGAGACCATCGACGGGACCGAGGCCCTGCTCGCCGCCCATGCCGACGGCGCGATGAACGCGATCAACCTCAAGATCTCGAAGGTGGGCGGGCTGACCAAGGCGCGGCGCCTCCGCGACCTCTGCGTGGCGCTCGGCTATCCGATGTGCATCGAGGACAGCTGGGGCGGCGACATCGTCACGGCCGCCATCGCGGCGCTCGCCCATTCGACGCCCGAACGCTTCCGCTTCTCGGCCACCGACTTCAACTCCTACGTCACCGTCTCGTCCGCCGAGGGCGCGCCGCAGCGCAAGGCGGGCGCCCTGCGCGCCTCGGACGCGCCGGGGCTCGGCGTGTTCCTCAGGCGCGACGTGGCCGGCCGGGCGGTGGGCGAGTACCGCTAGCCGACCCGCGCGCCCAGGACCCAGGTGGCCACCGGCACGGGCACGCCACCCGGCAGCCGCCGGAAGCGCACGAGGTCGGCCCGCCGCCCCACCTCGATCGCGCCGCGGTCGGTCAACCCCACGCTCTCGGCCGGGCGCCGCGTCACCGTTCCGATGCCGCGCGGCAGGTCCGACCAGATGTCGCCGAGCTTCACCGCGGCGAGGAGGAGCGCGGATGGCACGTAGTCCGACGACAGGATGTCGAGCCGGTCGGCCTCGGCCAGCGTCCGCGCGGCCACGTTGCCCGAATGCGAGCCGCCGCGCACGAGGTTCGGCGCCCCCATGATGACGGCGATGCCGGCCGCACCGCAGGCTTCGGCCGCCGCCTCGGTCGTGGGAAACTCCGCGAGCCGCGCGCCGTGCGCGGCCGACACGGCGACCTGGTCGGCGGTCGTGTCGTCATGGCTCGCGATCACCGCGCCGTAGCGGCGGGCAGCCGCAACCGCGCCGGCCTCGTGCCGGGCGCCCAGCTCGCGCTGAAGCCCTTCGAGATAGCCGACGTAGGTTTCGAACTCGGCCCGGCCCATGCCGTGCTTGCCGATGAGATAGTCCGCGAACTTCTCGACATCGGCGAACTGCCGCTGGCCCGGCGTATGGTCCATGAGCGACACGATCCCCACCCGGTCTTCGGGCCCGAACTCGCCCAGTTCGTCCAGCAGCGTCTCGGAACAGATCTCGGCCCGCAGGTGCAGGTGGTGGCTGATTCGGAGCGTGCCTGCGTCCCGCATCGCGAGGATCTCGTCGGCCAGTGCGCGGGCATAGCGCTTGTAGCCGCGCGCCCGCCCCGAGGTGATGGACCCCACGCGGATCGCGTCGAAGACCGTGGTGATGCCGGTCGAGGCGAGTTCCGCGTCGTGGGCGGCGATGGCGGCATGGTGCGGCCAGTCGACCTTGGGGCGCGGCGTGATGTGGCGCTCGAGATTGTCCGTGTGCAGCTCGACAAGCCCCGGGCAGACGAAGTCGCCGTGGCAGTCCACCGCGCCGGGCGGCACCGCGGTGCCGTGCTCGATCGCCGCGATCGTCCCGTCGCGCACGAGAAGGCTGCCGCGCAGCGTCTCGTCCGGCAGAACGAGCATCGCATTGGCGAGGACGAGGGTATCTGTCATGAGAACGTCATCTCCGGATGCGAGGCCGCGGCAGGACGAGGGAAAGGGGACCCATGGAAGATTTCCGGCGCTATGCCGTCTACTACACGCCGCCACCTGGCGCACTGGCCGATTTCGGCGCGGGCTGGCTCGGCTGGGACATGGTGAAGGGCGCCCGGGTGCCCCGGACGATCGCGCTCGACGGCGCCGAGGACGTCACCGCGACGCCCCGCCGCTACGGCTTCCACGCGACGCTCAAGCCCCCGTTCCGGCTGGCCGAGGGGCATGCGCCCGAGGGCCTTGCCTCGGCGCTGGCCGATCTCGCGGCGGCCACGCCCGCCGTCGCGGGCGCGCGCCTTCATCTTGAGCGCCTCGGGCCCTTCCTCGCGCTCGTCCCCGCCTCCGACCATGCGCCCTTCTCGACCCTCTGTGACGCGATGGTGCGGGGGCTTGACAGCTTCCGCGCGCCTGCGTCGCCTGACGAGATCGCCCGCCGCCGCGCCTCGGGCCTCACGCCGGCGCAGGACGCCCATCTCCTCCGCTGGGGCTATCCTCATGTGTTCGAGGAGTTCCGCTTCCACATGACGCTTTCGGGCAAGCTCGACCCCGAGACCGCCCTGCGCGTCGAGGCGGCGCTTTCGCCGCATCTGGCCGAGGTCGTCCCCGATCCCTTCCGGATCGACGAGGTGACGCTCGCCGGCGAGGACCGGGACGGCTACTTCCACGAGATCCACCGCTACGCGCTCGCGGGATAAAGCGCCGCGCGGGCGGCGGCCAGCGTGTCGTCCGGCGGACCGCTGTTGTCGATCCGCACGACGTCCGGACCCTCGACCCGGAACTCCTCGGCGCGGGCGAGGCGGGCGGCGATGTCCACGGCACCTTCCCGGCCGCGCCCGGCGAGCCGCCGCGCCAGCACCTCGGGCCGCGCGGTCAGGGCCAGCACCACCATGCCTCGGAAGAGCGCCCGCGCGTCGGGCAGCGCCCCGCGCGACAGGTTCACCATCACGTCGCCCCCCTCGTCGAGCCGCTCGACGATCCCGCGCGGAATGCCGTACCGCAGGCCATGCGCCCCCCACCACAGCACGAACTCGCCGCGTGCGCGGCGCCGGTCGAACTCGGCCTCGGTCACTCCCTCGAAATCCTCGCCCCCCGCCTCGGCAGGCCGCGTGATCACCCGGCGGACACGGTGAAGCCCCGGCACCGCCGCGACGAGCGCATCGATCACAGTGTCCTTGCCGACGCCCGAGGGACCCACGACCGCGATCAGCCGCCCGCTCATGCGGCGCATGGCGCAAAGCGCCCCACGTCGATCTCGCGGTCGGCCACGCGCGCCCGCGCGCCCTCGTCATGGAAGATGCCGACGATGGCCGCGCCGCGCGCCTTGGCCTCCTCGATCAGGCTCAGCACCGTCTCGCGGTTGGCCGCGTCGAGGCTCGCGGTCGGTTCGTCGAGAAGGAGCGCGGGGTAGGGGTGGACGAAGCCGCGCGCGATGTTCACCCGCTGCTGCTCGCCGCCCGAGAAGGTCGTGGGGCTGAGCGACCAGAGCGTCTCGGGGATGCGCAGGCGGGCAAGCAGTCCGCGCGCCCGCTCGCGCGCCTGCGGCTCGGGCGTGCCGACGGCCAGAAGCGGCTCGGCCACCACATCGAGCGTGGGCACGCGGGGGACCACCCGCAGGAACTGGCTGACGTGCCCGAGCGTCGTGCGGCGCAGCTCGAGCACCTCGCGCGGCTCGGCCCGCGCCACGTCGACGCCGCCCACGAGGATCGTGCCCGAAGCAGCAAGGTAGTTGCCGTAGATCATCCGCATGAGCGTGGATTTGCCCGCGCCCGAAGGTCCGGTCAGCGCCACGCATTCCCCCGGGGCGACGGTCAGGTCCGCGTCCCGCATCACCTCGATCACTGCGGCGCCCTGGTTGTGGAGCGTGAAGCGCTTCGACACGCCTGTCATCCGGATCATGGTCACACCTGCAGGACGGAGGATACGAGAAGCTGCGTATAGCCGTGCTGCGGGTCGTCGAGCACCTGGTCGGTCAGCCCGGTCTCGACCACGCGGCCGTCCTTCATCACCATGAGCCGATGCGCGAGCAGCCGCACCACGGCAAGGTCGTGGGTCACGACGACCGCCGACAGCCCCATCCCCCGCACGAGGCCGCGCAGGAGGTCCAGAAGCCGCGCCTGCACACTCACGTCGAGGCCGCCGGTCGGTTCGTCCATGAACACGAGCCGCGGGCCGGTCACGAGGTTCCGCGCGATCTGGAGCCGCTGCTGCATCCCGCCCGAAAACGCCGTCGGCCGGTCGTCGATCCGGTCGGCGGCGATCTCGACGCGGCCCAGCCAATCGGTCGCGGTCTCGCGGATCTGCCCGTAGTGCCGTGCGCCCACGGCCATCAGCCTTTCGCCCACGTTGCCCCCGGCGCTGACGCCCATCCGCAGCCCGTCGCGCGGGTTCTGGTGGACGAAGGCCCAGTCGGTGCGGCCGAGCATCCGGCGCTCGGGCTCGCTCATGCGCAGCGTGTCGCGCGGCCCCTCGGCGCGCGTGTCGAAGATCACCGCACCCGCGTCGGCCCGAAGATGGCCCGCAAGGCAGCCGAGCAGGGTGGACTTGCCCGATCCGCTTTCGCCCACGATCCCCATGACCTCGCCCGGCCAGAGGTCGAAGGAGACATCGGTGCAGCCGATCCGGGCGCCGTAGCGTTTGGTCAGGCCGCGGACCTGGAGGAGCGGATGGTCGGTCATGGTCGGCGCTCCTCGGCGGCATAGGCGCAGGGCATCAGTGCGCCGATCGGCTGGCAGGTGAACTCGGCGCCTTCGGGCAGGGCGATGCGGGCGGCGCGGCCGTAGTCCATCAGCACCTCCCGGCACACCCCGCAGGGCGGCAGGACTGCGCCGCCGTCGACCACCGCCGCAGAGAAGACGATCGGGTCGCGCGGGTCGGCCGTCACCGCCATGCCGATCGCGATGGGCTCGGCGCAGACCCCGGCCCGGCCGAGCGTGCAGTCGAGATTGAGCGCGAGATGCCGCGCGCCCGAAGCGGTCAGCACCACCGCAGCGACGGTCTGCCACGGCGGGACGGCGCGCCCGGCGATGAGCGCGCGCGCGGCCGTCACGGCGTCGC
Organism: Paracoccaceae bacterium; assembly: GCA_036735505.1. Classification (GTDB taxonomy): domain Bacteria; phylum Pseudomonadota; class Alphaproteobacteria; order Rhodobacterales; family Rhodobacteraceae; genus DAINOF01. The sequence continues at coordinate 611 of DAINOF010000077.1, read as the reverse complement.
GTTCGGCCGCGGTCGGGGTCATGCGGCCTCCTCGCGCCGGGCGCGGCACCAGTCGGTGTCGGAGCAGACGAACATGCGGCTGCCCGCATCGTCGGTGATGACCTCGTCGAGATAGCTGTCGGTCGAGCCGCAGAGCGCGCAGGGGTGGTCCGCCTTCGACGGGTCGAAGGGATGGTCCTCGAAGTCGAGGCTCACCACGCGGGTGTACGGCGGCACCGCATAGATGCGCTGTTCGCGGCCTGCGCCGAACAGCTGGATGGCGGCGCAGTCCGACAGCTTCGGGTTGTCGAACTTCGGGATCGGCGAGGGATCCATCACGTAGCGCCCCTCGACCTTCACCGGATAGGCGTAGGAGGTGGCGATGGCCCCGTGCCGTGCGATGTCCTCGTAGAGGCGGACATGCATCAGCCCGTAATCCTCGAGCGCGTGCATCTTCCGCGTCTCGGTCTCGCGCGGCTCGAGAAAGCGCAGAGGTTCCGGGATCGGGACCTGGTAGACGAGGATCTGGTCCTCGGTGAGCGCCGCCTCGGGGATGCGGTGGCGGGTCTGGATCACGGTCGCCTCGGCGGTCCGCTCGGTCACGGCCACGTCCGCCACCTTCTGGAAGAACT
>DAINOF010000076.1:0-12503 GCA_036735505.1 Paracoccaceae bacterium | reverse complement strand
CCATGGTCATCTCGGCCGCGACCGCGCGCATGGCGCTTTCGAACTTGCCCGACAGAAGCCCGTGGAGGTTCGCGGCCTCCAGCGTCCGCCGCCCGAGCGTCGAGGCCGCCATCGAGACCGAGATCCTCTCGGCCCGCACGCGGACGTAGAACTCGGCCTCCACGTCCACCCGCATCCGGTCCTTTGTGATCAGCGCCGCATCCTTCGTGCGGCTGACCGCGAGCGGCAGGGTGTTCATGTTCACCGGCGTGATGTCGTGGACGATGGGCCAGACGAAGGCGCCGCCGTCGATCACCACCTTCTCGCCCAGGAAGCCGGTCCGCACGAAGGCCACTTCCTTGGTCGAGCGCCGGTAGAGCCACTGCATGACCCAGTAGACGATGGCGATGACCACCACCGCCACGATGAGCCACAGGATGAGCTGCCCGATGAGTTCTCCGGTCATTGTCCGCTTCCTCCCCGCTGCGCCTCAGCGCCCCTTGATGGCCTTGAAGGCCCGCGTCTGTTCCGTCAGCGCGACCTCGGCCGGCAGGCGCTCCATCGAGGAGGCGCCGTAGAAGCCGTGGCAGGCGGACGTGTTCTTCAGTACGAATTCGGCGTCCTCGGGCATGGCCACCGGCCCGCCGTGGACGAGGATGATGGCGTCGCGGTTGACCTTGAGCGCGGCCTCGGCCCAGGCGTCGACCAGCGCCGGGCAATCGGCCAGCTTCAGGGCCGTCCCGGCCCCGATGGAGCCCCCTGTCGTCAGCCCCAGATGGCAGACGATGACATCCGCCCCCGCCCTGGCCATCGCCGCCGCGTCGTCCTCGCTGAAGACATACGGCGTCGTCAGCATCCCCTTGGCGCGGGCCTTGGCGATCATGTCGACCTCGAGCCCGTAGGACATCCCCGTCTCCTCGAGGTTCGCGCGGAACGTCCCGTCGATGAGGCCCACGGTGGGAAAGTTCTGCACGCCGGAAAAGCCGATGCGGCGAAGCTCGTCGAGGAAGACGTCCATCAGCCGGAACGGATCGGTCGCGCAGACCCCCGCGAGCACCGGCGTGTGCTTCACCACCGGCAGCACCTCGGCCGCCATTTCCACCACGATCGCGTTCGCGTCGCCGTAGGGCATGAGCCCGGCAAGGCTGCCCCGCCCCGCCATCCGGTAGCGGCCCGAGTTGTAGATGACGATGAGGTCGATCCCCCCCGCCTCCTCGCACTTGGCCGAAAGCCCCGTGCCTGCGCCGCCGCCCACGATGGGCTCGCCGCGGGCGATCATGTCGCGGAACTTCGCGAGGATGGTGTCTCGGGCGATCATCGGCGGGCCTCTCTCTTGCGGGCGGGCCGCCCGCCGTGCAGCTCGCGGAAGGCGGCAACGACGGCGGCGGCGAAGGCGGGGTCGTTGATGTTCTGCGGCAGGCGGATCAGCTGGCGCTGCGCCGACTGCCGCACCGTATCCTCCAGCGCGGTGAAGAGCGCGTGGCGGGCCCGGGCGTCGTCAAACGCCTTGCCCGGGGCATCGAGCGCCGAGACGCCGCCTTCGGGCAGGAAGAACCGCACCGGCCCCTCCATCTCGTTCAGGCGGCCGCCGATCCAGCGGCCCATCCGGGCGCATTCCTCGGGCGTGGTCCGCATCAGCGTGACCTGCGGGTTGTGCTCGTAGAAGGTGCGGCCCCGGTATCTCTCGGGCACCGTTTCGGGCGGGCCGAAGTTCACCATGTCGAGCGCGCCGACCGACCCGATGTAGGGCATCCGGCGGCGGATGACGGCGCCGAAGCGGTCCTCGGTCGCGGGGAAGACGCCCCCCATCATCATGTCGCAGACCTCGGTCGTGGTCAGGTCGATCACGCCCGCGATCTTGCCGCCGTCGATCAGCTTTTCCATCGACTGCCCGCCGATGCCGGTCGCGTGGAAGACGAGGCAGTCCCAGTCGTCGTGAAGTGCCGCCGCGACCTGCGTGACGGCCGGAGTCGTGACCCCGAACATAGTCAGCCCGATGGCGGGCTTGCCGACGGCCCGCGCGGGCGCGGCGCGGCGCGCCCTGACCATCCCCACCATCGCCTGCGCGGCGTTCGAAAGCACCTCTTCCGTGATGGCGTTCAGGCCTTGGACGTCAGCGACCGAGTGCATCATCATGATGTCGGCGGGACCGACGTATTTCGACACCTCCCCGCTCGCCACCGTCGAGACGATCAGCTTCGGCACCCCCACCGGCAGCGCGCGCATGGCGGGCGCGACGATGGCCGTGCCCCCGGACCCGCCCGCCGAAAGCACCCCCGCCACCCCCTCCTGCCGGGCCATCCAGCGCTGGAAGGCCAGCGTCATGCCCGCGACCGACTGGCCCCGGTCCCCGGTGAAGACCCCGGCCGACCCGCGGGGATGGAAGGCCGCGATCTGGTGGGCCGGGATTTCCGCCCCCGAATGCTGGCCGCTTGTCGAGAGGTCCACCATCCGCACCGGCAGCCCAGCCGCGCGGATGAGGTCGCGCATGTAGCGCAGCTCCGCCCCCTTGGTGTCGAGCGTGCCCGCGATCAGGATGACGTTCTCGCCGGTCGCGGCGAGCGGCCGGATCTCCGCCTGCACGCCCGAGGTCGTGGCCACCCCCGTCGTCACCACCCGCGCGAGCCGTTCGAGCTGCGCCACCGGCACCGGCTGCGACCAGCGGGTCGGGAGCTTGGGGTTGGAGATGTAGATCTTGGCCGACTGCGGACCGGCCGGTCGGTCCTCCCCCGCCTTCGCCTCGGGCGCGGCAGGCGCGGGCGTGTCGTCATGCGCATGCCGCCCCACGCCCAGAAGCCGCTGCTGGAGGTCGCGGTCGGCCGCCAGTTCGCCCGCGGGCACGATCCGGTTGATCTGCCCGTTCACCATGATCGCCACGCGGTCGGCCACGGCGCAGGCGACGCCGATGTTCTGCTCGATCACGAGCACGTCCATGTCGCCTTCATCGGCGAGGCGGACGAGCATCTCGTCCACCTGCGCGACGATCACGGGGGCGAGGCCCTCGGTCGGCTCGTCCATCACCAGAAGCCGCGGGTTCGACAGGAGCGCGCGCGAGATGGCGAGCATCTGCTGCTCGCCGCCCGACAGCTGCCCGCCGCCGTTCGACTTGCGCTCCGCGAGCCGCGGGAAGGTCGAGTAGATCCGCTCGATGCTCCAGGCGCCGCCCTTCTTCTCGACCATCTTCAGGTGCTCGTCGACGGTCAGCGACCTCCAGAGCCGCCGCCCCTGCGGCACATAGCCGATCCCCATGCGGGATATGTCCGCCGGGGTCCGCCCCGCCAGCGGCTGGCCGAGGAAGCTGATCGAGCCCGAGGCGACAGGCACGAGCCCCAGGATCGCCTTGCAGAGCGTCGTCTTGCCCATGCCGTTCCGGCCGACGACCGACAGGACGCCGGACTCCAGCCGCAGGTTCACGCCCTGCAACGCATGGGAGGCACCGTAGTAGACGTTGAGCCCGCGCACCTCGAGCGCGGCGGGGCCCTTCTTCTCGGCCCGCTCAGCCATGCCCGTGGCCTCCGCCCAGGTAGAGCTCCTGCACCTCGGCGTCGTTCTCGATCTCCTCGGGCGTGCCTTCCTTGAAGACCGTCCCGTTGTGCATCATCGTGACGCTTTCCGCGACGCGCAGCGCCACGTCCATGTCGTGCTCGATGATGATGTAGCCGATGTGCGAGGGCAGCCCGTTCAGGATCGCGACTAGCTCCTGCCGCTCGGTCGGGGACAGCCCCGCCGCCGGCTCGTCGAACAGGATGAAGCGCGGCGCCCCCGAAAGCGCCAGCGCGATCTCCAGTTGCCGCTGCTGGCCGTAGCTCAAGGCGGACACGAGCGTGTCGCTCGCAGGCGTCAGGTGCACCGCCTCGATCAGCTCCGCCGCCCGCGTCCGCAGCGCATCGCCCTCGCGGGGCCGCAGGAACGAGAACCGCCCGCGCGAGACACCGCGGCAAGCGAGATAGACATTGTCGGCGACCGTGAGCCCACCGAACAGCAGGCTGATCTGGTAGGTCCGCCTCAGCCCCCGCCGGATGCGTTCGTAGGCCGGGAAAGCCGTCACATCCTCGCCGAACAGCCGGATCGTGCCCGAGGTCGGCAGGAAATCCCCCGTCACGCAGTTGAAGAGCGTCGTCTTGCCCGCCCCGTTCGATCCCAGAACCGCCCGCCTTTCGCCCGAACCGACCGTCAGCGTCACGTCCCGGATCGCGGCCAGCGCGCCGAACATCTTGGTCACGCCGCGCAGCTCGAGCGCGTTGCCTGAACTGACCGAGCCCAGCCGGTCGGCCGCGCTGCGCTCCTCGACCATCGTCATGGCCCGTCCCCCGTCAGGGGATCGCGGGCCGTCCGCCGCCGCGCCTTCCACCGCTCCCACAGGCCCAGAACCCCGTCGGGCGAGAAGAAGACGATGGCGAGGAAGCCGAGCCCGATCAGCAGCTTGAACCGCTCGCCCGACATGCCGAAGCCGGTGAGGACATCGGGCGAGAAGGTGCGCAACAGCACGTAGATCAGGGCCCCGATGAAGGGCCCAATGGGCCGCGCGATGCCGCCCACAACCGCGATCACGAGGATGTCGATCACCGCGGGGATGCCGGCCGTCCCGGGCGAGATCTGCGCGTTCTGCCAGACAAGAAGGATGCCGCCGATGGCCGCGATGACGCTCGCGAAGGTATAGGCCGCGATGCGGTGGGCGGTCACGTTGAACCCCAGCGCCGCCATCCGGCGCGGGTTGTCGCGCACGCCCTGCAGCGCGAGGCCAAAGGGCGCGCGCGAGACGTAGACGACCGCGGCATAGCAGATCGCCGCCGCGCCGAGCGTCAGGTAGTAGAACGGCACCGGCTGGCGCCAGTCGACCCCGAAGAGCGCGGGCGGCACGACGAGGTTGAAGCCCGAATAGCCGTTGAAGATCTCGTAGTTCTGCCGCGCGAAGTAGAAGAAGGCCGACGCGATCGCGAGCGTGATCATGATCGTGTAGATGCCCTCGGTCCGCACGGCGAGCGCGCCCACCAGCGTCCCGAAGATCGCGGCCACGAGGATCGCCACGGGGATGTTGACCCACCACGGCAGCCCCATGCTGATCTCGGCCATGCCCGAGGTGCCGAAGATCGCCACCATGTAACCCGCCATCGCCGCGACCGACATCTGGATCAGGCTGACCATGCCGCCGTAGCCCGCGAGGAACATGAGGCTCAGCGCGATGATCCCGAGGATGAAGGTCCAGCCCATCACCTGGAACAGGAAGAAGCCGTTGGCCCAGGCGGGCATGGTGAGCAGCACCAGCACCAGCGCCCACCAGCCGGCCGGGACCTTCTCGATCCACATCGGCTCGACGGCGGCGGGTCGTCTCTGTTCGACAAGCGCCATCTACCGCGTCGCTCCCAGAAGCCCTTGGGGCCGGAAGGCCAGCACGGCGGCCATGATGAGAAAGGTGAAGACAACCGAGTAAGTGGGCGCGTAGACGAGCCCCAACTGTTCGGAAAGTCCAATCACCAGAGCGCCGATGGCCGCCCCGGGGATCGAGCCCATCCCGCCCACGATCACCACGACGAGCGAGGCGAGGAGGAACCGCGTGTCCTCGCCCGGGGACAGCGACTGGAAGGTGCCGCCGACGATCCCGCCCATGCCCGCGAGCCCCGCGCCGAAGGCGAAGACGGCGAGGAAGACGTACTGGATGCGCACGCCCGAGGCCGCCAGCATCTCGCGGTCGTCCACGCCCGCCCGGATCAGCATCCCGAGCCGCGTGCGGTTCAGGACGAGCCACATCGCCACCCCCACGACGATGGCGGCGAAGAGGATCGCCATGCGGACGGCCGGATAGCGCAGGTAGGTGACCTCGCCCGTGTCGCGCACCGCAGACACGATGGGCAGGGTCATCGGCCCCGACAGCCATTCGGGCGACAGGATCGTGTAGGACTGCCCGCCCCAGATCCACAGCATGATGTCGGCCAGCACCACCGACAGCCCGATGGTGACCATCGTCTGGCGCAGCTCCTGGCCCTCCATCCGCCGGAAGACCTGGTGCTGGAGCACGAGCCCGAGGATCGCCACGACCACGAAGACCACCGGAAAGGCGATGAGCCAGGACCCCGTGGCCTCGGACACCTCGAACCCCAGATAGCCCCCCAGAAGATAGAGCGAGCCATGCGCGAGGTTCACGTTGCGCATGAGCCCGAAGATCAGCGTGAAGCCCGCCGCCACGAGGAAGTAGAGCGCGCCGAGCGTGATCCCGCCGAAGACGGCGTTGAGGAAGATGCGCTTGCGCCCCAGCGCCTCCTCGAGCCCCTCGGACCACGGCGCCAGGATCAGCCACAGGAGCACCGCGACGACGATCGCGACGATCAGCGACCAGACCGGGTGGCGTCTGACGAACTCCTGCACGCTGTGGTTTCCCCGCGCCCTGCGGCGCCCTCCCTGCCAACCGGATGACCGTAGCGCCGGGCGGGGCGCGGACGGATACCCGAAAGTCTGATCCTTGTGCCCGAGGTCGGCAAACCCCGGCCTCAGGCCACGTGGACGGACCGCCGGTAGGCCGAGGGCGGGACCACGCCGTTGGCGATGAAGAAGCGCGAGAAGCTCGCCTGGCTCGAGAAGCCCAGGTCGAATCCGATGTCGGCCACCGCCTCGCCCCCCGCCGCGAGCCGCTCGATCGCCCGCTCCATCCGCAGCGCATTGGCGTAGAGGTTCGGCGTCAGCCCCACCTGCGTCCGGAACAGCTTGAAGAAATGCGGCCGCGACAGCCCGACCTCGCGCGCGACGAAGTCGAGCTCGACCGTCTCGCCCACCCTCTCCTGCATCAGCTTCAGCGCCTTGCGGATGCGGAAGTCGCGCCGCGGCAGGTCGGGCCCCGTAAAGGCCGCCCCCCGCGCCGTCCACTGCCAGGACTGGTCGAAGGACATCTGCGTCAGCGCGCAGAGCCGGTCCTCGAGCAGCAGGTCCTCGCGGTCGGGGTCCAGCATCGCCTGGGCCGTGCCATAGACGAGCCGGGCGAGGTAGTCGGTGACCTCGACCCCCACCCGCCCGAAGGACAAGGACGCCGAGGCATGCCGGGCGGCCTCGAGGAACCAGCCCGGCCGGATGTAGAGCACCAGCGCCAGCGTCGGCGCGGCCAGCGTGACGGGATCGTAGTAATGCGCCTGCCAGGGGCTGATCGCGACGGCCTGGCCGGGCGACAGCGGCCAGGCCTGCCCGTTCACGACCACCTGCCCGGGCGGACCCTGGACGTGGAAGATCAGATGCCCCTCGCGGTGCCCGTGCGGGACCATCCGACGGTCCATCGCATAAAGGCAGACACGTCCGAAATCGCCGTGAAACACGGCCACTGCATCACTCATCGTCTCCCCCCGATGCGTGCGGTGCGATTTGGGCGCCTCGCGCCTCTGTCGTCTTTCGACCACGTTACCCGCGATTGCGCGTTCCGCAAAACCTTTGTGACAGTCGTGGCCCTCACAGCGCCGCCTCCATGATCCGGCGGTAGTCGCGCGGCGTCGCGTGGCGCGGGTTCGTCCGGTTCGCCGGATCGGCCGCCGCGCCCTGCGCCGCCTGCGGCAGAACCTCCGCCGCGACCCCCGCCATCGACAGCCGCGAGGGCAGGCCAACGCGTTCGGCCAGCCGGCCGAGCGCCAGGGCCACGTCCGCCCCGGCGCCGAGCCCCAGCACCGCGCGCACCGCCGCGAAGCGGTCGGCGATGGCGGGGCCGTTGAAGGCCAGCACCTCGGGCAGCAGCGCGGCATGCAGAAGGCCGTGCCGCGCGCCCGCCTCGGCCTCGAGCCCGCGCGCCGCCGCCTCGATCCCGCCGAAGCCCTTCTGCGCGGCGAGCCCGCCGTCGAGCGCCGCCGCCAGAAGCTCGCGCCGGGCGTCAAGATCGCCCCCGTCCGCCACCGCACGCTCGAGGTTCAGCGCGGCCCGCCGCAGGCCGTCGAGCGCGATGCCGTCGGCCGGCGGGTTGTAGGCGGTGCCGAGATAGGCCTCGAGACAATGGACAAGCGCGTCCATCCCCGCCGCCGCCGTCGCCGCCGGCCCCGCGCCCAGCGTCAGCGTCGCGTCGCAGAGGATGGCCGAGGGCGTGAAGGCCTGCCGCGCCCCGTGGCGCGCGAAATCCAAGGCGAAGGGACCGAGCCCCACGCTTTCGGTCCCGGTGGGCACCGCCACCACAGGCGCCCCGGACCCGCCGAGGATCCGGGCGAGATCGAGCGTCCGCGCGCCACCGAGGCCCAGGATCGAATCGCAGCCCGACTCGGCGAAGAGCGCCGCCGCCGCCCGCAGCGCGGCGTCCGCCGCACCGCCGGGCGTTGCGAGGAAGCGCACGGGCGACGCGCTCACCGGGAGCGAATCCGACAGCCGCTCGACCTCGTCGCCGGTCTCGGTCTCGACCAGCACGAGCGGGCGCAGCACGCAAAGCCGCGCCATCTCTTCGGCCAGCGCGTCCTCGAGGACGCGGTCGGCGAAATGGACGCGCGTGACGAAGGTGATGAGGGTCATTTGGGAACGGCCCGCCCATTGGCGCGCCTCAGCCGGCGCGCCGGTTGACCTGCGCCGGCGGGCGGACCCGCCGCCGGAATGACCGGGCCCGCACGCGCAGGCCCGGCCGGGGGAGGATCAGAGGCCGTGCCGGTTCAGCCCGCGCCGCCCAGCGCCGCGCAGTCGGGCGTGTCGCGCGAGGGCAGGCCCATCGCGCGGAACTCGTCCGCCGTCATGCCGAGCGTCTGGGTCACGTTCTCGGCCGTCGCCTTGAGCTCGAGCTTGAGCCCGCCCGCGCCGTCGTCCACGACCTCGTTGATGAAGACCGTGCCCGAGGCCTGCCGGTTCTCGTTCAGGCTGACCGGCCCGAGCGGCGTGTCGACCGCATCGTCGGCCAGCGCGGCATGGAACCTGGCCTGCCCGTCCGACAGGTCGCCCCCGATCTCGTTCAGCGCGTCGATCGCGGCCATCGTGGCGATGTAGTAGCCCACGCCGAAGAGCGAGGGCGTCGGGAAGCGCTCGGCCTCGGGGAAGGCCGCCTGATAGGCCGCCACGTACTCCAGCCACGCCGGATCGGGGTTGTCGTTGGCGAGCGGGCCCGAGGTCGGCGTGCCGATCAGCGCGTCCTTCGCACGGCCCCGCGAGGTGAGCACCGTCTGGTCGGCCATGATCGTGCCGCCGATCAGGTTTGTCTCGGCGCCGGCCTGTTCGTACTGGTTGAGGAAGTTGATCGCGTCCGTGCCGCCCATTCCGAGGTAGATGGCATCGACATCGTCCGGCAGCGAGGCGATCACGCCGCCGAAGTCGGCCGACCCCAGCGGCACCCAGAAGCGCTCGACGATCTCGCCGCCGGCGCGGCAGAAGTCGACCGCGAAGCCGAGGAAGTTCGTGTAGCCGAAGGAATAGTCGGCCGAGACGGTCGCGACGCGGTTCCAGCCCTTCTCGTTCACCACGTAGGAGCCGAGCCCGGCGCCCCACTGCGCGCCATCGAGGTTGAAGCGGAAGAAGTTCGGCGCCGGATCGACCCATGTGGTCTCGAGCGCGCCCGAGATGCCGTTGATCACCGTCTTGTCGGGGATCGTCTTGGCATAGTCGCGCATGGCGATGCCTTCCGAGCCCGACAGCGGCCCGATGATGAAGTCCACGCCGTCCTGCTCGATCAGCTTGCGCGCCTGTCGGATCGTGGTGTCGGGCGTCGTGTCGGTGGGCGCGACGACGGTCTCGATCGGCCGCCCGCCCGCCATGCCGCCGGCCTGCTGGATCGCGAGTTCGACGTTGCGCACGCCGTCCGCGCCGCCGGCCGCGAAAGCGCCCTCGAGTGCGACGAGAATGCCGATCCTGATCGGCTCCTGGGCCATGGCCCCGGCCGGCAGCATCAGCGCCGACGCCGCGACCGAGGCGAAAAATGCCTTCCTCATGGAGTTCCTCCCGTTCGAACGCAGGCCGTTCTTCTTCGCGTCGCCACCCGCCGCCTGCCAACGGAGACCTCGGCAACCCGCCAAGTCTATGGGCGGGCTGCATCCCGGGGGATTTCCCCGGGTGGGGCCGCATATCCGCGCGTCTCTTTTTTCGACCCGGAGGGTGGAGGTCTCAGCCCTGCGCCGCCTCGCGCCGGCGCCGCGCGACCTCGTAGGCGATGGCGCCAAGGATCGCCGCCGCGATCAGGATGAGCGCGAGCGCGTTCACGGCCGGTGTGAGCCCTGTGCGGACCTTGGTCGCGATGAAGACGGTCAGCGGCGTCTCGAAGCCCCTCACGAACAGCGTCGTGTTGTAGTTCTCGAAGGACTGAAGCGCCGCGAGCACGCCCGAGGCGAGGATCGCGGGCCTCAGGAACGGCAGGAGAACGCGCCGGAACACCATCGTGCGCGACGCGCCGAGACCCAGCGCCGCCTCTTCCTGCGTCCGGTCGAAGCGCTGGAGCCGCGCGGTCACCATCAGCATCACGTAGCAGATGATGAAGGACGACTGCGCCACCACGATCAGGAAGATCCCGCCCCCCACGCCAAGCTGCCGCCACAGGATCAGCGTCGAGATGCCGATCACCACCCCCGGCATCAGGAGCGGCGAGACCATCAGCGCATAGGCGAGGCTCCGCGCCCGCGCGTTGAGCGAGGTCAGGACCAGCGCCGCCGCCGTGCCCGCCGGCACCGCCACCACGACGACCGCGACCGCGATGACGATCGAGATGCCGAAGGCCTCCCACATCACCCGGTCGGCCCACATCGCCCCGAACCAGTCGAGCGTGGTCCCCTGCCAGGGGATGACGGTCGGAAACCGGCTCGTGTTGAAGGCCGCCGCCCCCATGATGACGAGCGGCGAGAGGAGGTAGAGCGCGAACACCCCGAGATACAGCGCGAAGACCCCGCGCAGGATGCGGTCGGCGCTCATTTCGCCACGTCCGCGAGGTTCACCCGCGCGACGCGGAGCGCGATCAGCACCACGGCAAGACAGAGCACCAGCAGCACGAGCGCATAGGCCGCGCCGCGGTTCCAGTCGCCGCCTTCGAAGAACCAGTTGTAGATGATCTCGGTGAACCACCGGCTGCCGGGCGAGCCGAGGAGCGCGGGCGCCACATAGGACCCCGCCGCCAGCATGAAGGTAAAGACGAAGCCCGTGGCGATCCCCGCCCGCGCATGCGGGATCACGATGCGCGCATGGATCCGCCAGGGCGCGGCGCCGAGATCGCGCGCGGCCTCGATCTGCGCCGTCTCTAGGCTTTCGATCGAGTTGTAGATCGGCAGCAGCATGAACAGGATGTAGGCATAGACCATCGCCGCCAGCACGCCGCCGTCGCCCTGCCAGCGCACGGCCTCTTCGATCAGGCCGAGCTGCAGCAGCACCGCGTTCAGGGGCCCCCGGAAGGCGAGGATGATGAACCACGCCAGCGTCCGCAGCACCTCGTTGATGAGGAACGGCACGAAGATCAGGAGAAGCGCCATCGTCAGCTGCCGCGGCGTGGCGTGCTTGGCCATCCAGAAGGCGATCGGATAGCAGACCACGAAGGTCAGCGTCGCCACCAGCGCGCTTGCCCAGATCGTCTTGAAGAAGATGACGCGGTGCACCTCCTCGCCCCAGAGGTAGAGAAGGTTGTCGAGCGAATAGACGTCACGCGGCCCGCCCACCTCTGCCGGCGGCAGGTTCGGGCGCAGCGCGAACTCGACCATCATCACGCTGGGGGCGAGCACCATGCCCGCCAGCCAGAGCAGAACCAGCGCCACGAACACCGTGCCGAGCCCCGGCCCGAAGCGCCGGAAAAGCTCAGTCATCGGCCAGCACCACCGCATGCGCCGGCTCGAAACCGAAGCGCACGGCGCCCGTGGGCGCGCCCTGTGCCCCGAGCCGCGTGCCGGGCACCGAGGCCACCAGTGCCGAGCCGTCGGCGAAGCGGCCGTGGACCAGCGCGAAGGCGCCCTCGAAATCCACCCGCTCGACCTCGGCTTGAAGCGCGTTGGGCCCCGCGCCCTCGGGAACCAGCGCCTCGGGCCGGATGTAGATCGTCCCCGCCGCGCCCGCCCGCGCCCCCGCGCCCGCCCGGCCGCGGAACGCGCCGAGCGCGGTCTCGATCCGCGCAAGCCCGTCCTCGACGCCCGCGATCCGGCCGGGTAGCGCGTTCGCTTCGCCCACGAAGCGCGCCACGAACGGCGTGGCGGGGTCGGTGTAGAGCGTGCGCGGCTCGGCCACCTGCTGCAGCACGCCGTTGCTCATCACCGCGACCCGGTCGGACATGGCCAGCGCCTCGGACTGGTCGTGGGTGATGTAGATGAAGGTGACGCCCGTGCGCTTCTGCAGGCTACGCAGCTCGGCCCGCATGTGCTGGCGCAGCTTGAGGTCGAGCGCCGAGAGCGGCTCGTCGAGCAGCAGCACGCCCGGCTCGACGGCGAGCGCGCGGGCGATCGCGACGCGCTGGCGCTGCCCGCCCGACAGTTCGCCCGGCATCCGGTCGCCGTAGCCGTCGAGCGCGACGAGGCGCAACAGGTCCTCGGCCTTTCGCTTGCGCTCGGCCTTGGGCATCCCGCGCGCCTCGTGGCCGAAGGCCACGTTCTCCCAGACCGTCATCAGCGGAAACAGCGCGAGCGACTGGA
>DAINOF010000075.1:0-12505 GCA_036735505.1 Paracoccaceae bacterium | reverse complement strand
ATGGCCAAGGCGATGGCCTGGGCGAACAACACCTATGTCGCCGTCGCCAACGCGACGGGCTTCGACGGCGTCTACAGCTACTTCGGCCATTCCGCGATCATCGGCTTCGACGGCCGCTCGCTCGGCGAATGCGGGACCGAGGAGATGGGCATCCAGTACGCGCAGCTTTCCGTGTCGCTGATCCGCGAGGCGCGGCGCACGATGCAGTCGAACAACCACCTCTTCAAGCTGGTCCACCGCGGCTATACCGGCATGATCAACTCGGGCGACGGCGACCGCGGCACGGCCGAGATGCCCTACGACTTCTACCGCAAGTGGGTCGAGGACCCGGAGGGCACCCGCGAGATGGTCGAGGCGATGACGCGGTCCACGGTCGGGTCGTCGGAATGCCCGATCGAGGGCCTGCCGAACGAGACCGCGGAAACCGGCCACCGCTGAAGCCGTCCGCCCCATGCGACATGTCCGGCGGCCCCCTGCGCCGCCGGACACCTGCCGCCGGACACCTGCCATCGGAGAGCTCATGTCACCCAGTGCCGTTCTCGACCCCTATCGCCTCGACGCAGAGCCGAAATGGCATGCCACCGGCAGCGAGGTCGCGCTCTACGCCGCCGCCTATGCTGCCCGGTTGCCGGTGATGCTCAAGGGTCCCACCGGCTGCGGCAAGACGCGCTTCGTCGAACACATGGCCTGGCGGCTGGAGCGGCCGCTCGTCACCGTGTCCTGCCATGAGGACATGACCGCCTCGGATCTCGTGGGCCGGTTCCTGCTGGGTGCCGACGGCACGCATTGGCAGGACGGGCCGCTGACGCTGGCGGTACGCCACGGCGGCATCTGCTACCTGGACGAGATCGTCGAGGCACGGCAGGACACGACCGTGATCATCCACGCCCTGACCGACGACCGCCGCATACTCCCGCTCGAGAAGAAGGGCGAACTGGTGCGGGCCCATCCCGACTTCCAGCTCGTGATCTCCTACAACCCCGGATACCAGTCGGTCCTCAAGGACCTCAAGGAAAGCACCAAGCAGCGGTTCTGCGCGCTCGATTTCGACTATCCCGCAGCCGGGATCGAGGCTGCCATCGTGGCCGATCAGGCCGCGATTCCGCAGACCGGTGCCGAGACGCTGGTGCGGATCGCGCACAAGAGCCGCAACCTGCGGGGGCATGGCCTGACCGAGGGCGCGTCCACGCGGATGCTGATCCACGCCGGGCGGCTGATGGCGCAGGGTCTTCCCCTGGCGGATGCCTGCGCTCTGGCGCTGATCACGCCCATCACGGACGATCCCGACATGCGCGCGGCGCTGAGGGCGGCGGTCGATGCCTGCGCCTGAGGCGGCAACGGACACACGTCCTGCGGTCACCGCCGCCACCCGCGGGGCCTTTCCGGGCGACAGCCTGCCGCGGTTCCTCGCCGACTACGACCGGTTGGCGGGGGCGGGCTATGGGGCCGCCGTTCCGCGCGGCTTCGCACAGGCCGCGCCGCAGGTCGCCGCCCGTCTGGGCCCCGTGGCCGGGCTGTCGTTGGCCGATGCCGCGTCGCGCATCGCGATCCGGGCACGTCCGCGGGTGGCGGCGCGCTTCCTTCAGACCGCCGCGGCGATGGCGCTGCGTCTGGATACTCCCGATGACTTCGCGGCTTGGGTCGGGTTGATCCTGCCGCTGGTGAAGTCGGCGCCCGAATCCATCGAGCCGCTTCTGGAACGCATGGAAATGCTGCACGAGCGCCTCGGGCTCGAGGCGCTCGAGGCATGGGTCCGGACCGGCCTGCGGCTTGCCGGGCGCGATGCCGCGCGCCGCCGCGCCTTCTTCGCGCTGGAGCTTCCCGAGGCGCAGCGGCTTCTCGAACGCCACGCCGGCGAAGAGACCTTCCAGACGCTCGAGCGCGGGCTGATCGCCTTCCACACCGCGCTCTGGGGCCGGATGCCGCCCCTGCGCGAGGCGCTGCCGGACGGCAAGGGTCATGCCGCGCGGCGCACGAGTTTTGCGGGCGGGGTCGTCCGGATGCCGGCGAGCTTTCCCGGGCATCGCGGGACCGAGGCCCAGCTCTACCGCGCGGCGCTCGCCCATGTGGGCGCACACATGGCGCATGGCGGGCCGCTCTTCCGGTTGGGCCAGCTCAAGCCCATGCAGGTGGCCATCGTGTCGCTGATCGAGGACGCGCGGGTCGAGACGCTGGCGATGCGGAAGATGCCGGGTCTCCGGCGGCTCTGGCTGCCGTTCCACATCGCCGCCCCTGGCGGCGTCGCCACGGCGCCGTCGCTGTTCGCGCAGCTGGCCCGCGCGCTGATCGACCCCGACTTCCCGATCCTGCACGGCTGGGTGCAGAAGGGCGTGGACATGTTCACCCAAGGCGCCTCGCGGATCGAGGACCCGGCCCTGTCGCGTCGCATCGGCAATCTCCTCGGCAACGACCTCGGTCAGACGCGGGTCCAGTTCAACGCGCGCGACCATGTCGTCCAGCCGGTCTATCGCGACGACAACCTCGGTCTGTGGGACCTGCCGCCCGACCCGCATGCGGCGCCCGACCAGGATCGCCTCGAGGTGCACACCCACGACCTGCGCCGGTCACAGGCGTCCGACGCGCCGCAGGATCGAAAGGCCGACCAAAGCGACAGCCCGGACGATCCGGGCACTGAAGGGGTGACCGTCGCACCGGCCGCCGCCGGGACCGGTCGGACCGTCGCCACCTATCCCGAATACGACCATCTCGCGGGCATCGAGCGCCCCGACTGGGTCACCGTGAACGAATATGAACCGAACCCGGGCGATCCCCGGTTCTGGCAGAGGCTCGAAGAGCGGCATGGCCCTCTGCTGCGTCGTACCGACGCGCTGGTGCGCGCCGCCGCCGTCGGACGGACCCGCCGCCTGAAGCGGCAGGCCGAGGGCGAGACGCTCGACCTCGACGCCACGGTCGAGGCGGCGATCGCCCTGCGGCAGCGCCGGACGCCCGACCACCGGGTCTACGAGGGTGTCTCGCCGCCCGAACGCTCGATCGCCGTGCACCTTCTTCTCGACATGTCGCAGTCCACGGCCGACCCCGTGGGCGCGGGCGGGGACACCGTCCTCGGGATCCTGCGCGACGCGGTGGCCGTGCTGGCGCATGCCATGGACCGGTTGGGCGACCCCCTGGCGATCACGGCCTTCGCCTCGGCCGGCCGCGAAGATCTGCGCGTCGTGCCGGTCAAGCGGTTCGAGGACAGCCTCGGGTTGCTGACGGGCATGGCGCTGTCGGGCCTCAGGCCGGGCTATTCGACGCGGATGGGCGGCGCGCTGCGCCATGCGGGCGCGGCGCTCATCCCGGTGGCCTCGTTCCGCCGCCTCGTCCTCCTCGTCACCGATGGCGAACCCGCGGACATCGACGTGCCCGACCCGGCATACCTGGTCGCCGACGCCCGGCGGGCGGTGCAAGGGCTCGAGGCGGATGGCATCGACGTGTTCTGCATCGCCGTGGGCGCCGCATCCGGGCATCGCCTGCGCGAGATCTTCTCGGCGCGCACGATCCTTCTTGTCGAGC
Organism: Paracoccaceae bacterium; assembly: GCA_036735505.1. Taxonomy (GTDB): domain Bacteria; phylum Pseudomonadota; class Alphaproteobacteria; order Rhodobacterales; family Rhodobacteraceae; genus DAINOF01. The sequence goes on along the minus strand of DAINOF010000075.1, from coordinate 8,992 downwards.
GGATCGAGGCCCTGCCGGAATCGCTCTCGGCGCTCTACCTGCGAATGACGCGCTGAGCACGCCACGGGGGGCGGCAGAAAGTGTACCCTCGTTCGGGTTTCTGATGTCGGCCTGCGTCTTGAGTTCCACCCGTCGCCCATCGATCCCGAAGTGCGGTGTGCGCCCGGGCCCGGATCGAGTGACTGGACAGAGGAACCGGTACAGCGCAGCGTTCATGGCGAGAATGGCGCTGGAGGCCTTCAGGGGCGAGGCGACGGTGGCCGCGCTGGTTAACAAGCACGGGGTTCACCAGACCCCGATCAAGACGTGGGAACGGCAAGGCATCGAGGGCATGACCGGCGTGTTCTCCACCGAGGCCAAGGTTGCGGCCGCCGAACGGGAGGGCGAGTTTGAGAAGCTGCATGCCAGGACAGGCCAGCCGGTTGTGGAGCGGGATTTTCTGGCGAAAGCCTCCGGACGACTACCCGCAACGCGCCCGAACCTGCGTTCGCCCTCACACGACGGAAAGACCGATTGCCAGTGAAGTCCTCGAGTTGCTGGTTTGTTTCCAGGACTTCTATGGAGGCCATTTAGCCGCCCACAGAGTTTCCGCCGTGCTGAATTCGGTGGACGGAGAGACGTCAAAGGGCAGCGACGGCCCGCGCCCGATGTGCCTGCCGGCTGGGGCCGTCACGCAGGATTTGCAATGTCATTCCGGGGCAAGCTGCCGACACGATCCTCGACGATCCGGCCATCTTCCAGCGTCACCACGCGGTCCGCCAGATCGAGGATGCGCGGGTCATGGGTCACCATCACGGTCGTGGTGCCGCGGGTGCGGCCGAGGTCCTTGAACAGGCGCACGGCCGCCATGCCGCTCACCTTGTCGAGCGCCGCCGTCGGCTCGTCGGCGAAGATGATGTCGGGGTTCGAGACGAGCGCTCGCGCGATGGCCACGCGCTGCTTCTGCCCGCCCGACAGGTTGCCGGGAAGATACTCGAGCCGCGCGCCCAACCCGAGGAGGTCCAGAAGGTGATCCGCCGCCCGGGCGTGCCGCGCCCTATCGCCCCGGCCGTGGACCTGCAGGCCCATCATCACGTTCTGCCGGGCCGTGAGGCTGTCGTGCAGGTTGTGGGCCTGGAAGATGAACCCCAGGCGCCGACGCATGTCGACCCGCGTGGCCTCGTCCGCATCGAACAGGTCCTGATCCAGCAGCCGCACGCTTCCGGCATGCACCTCGCGCAGACAGCCCATGAGCGTCAGGAGCGTGGTCTTTCCCGAGCCCGATGGCCCCATGAGGATCGTCAGCGATCCGCGGGCGACCTCGAGGGTCACGTCGAACAGGGCCTGCTTGCGCGCTTCGCCCTCGCCGAAGAAGTGGTCGAGACCTCTGACCGAGATGGCTGCGTCTGTCATGGGGGCCTCAGAACAGGTCGGCCGGTTCGGCGGCGGCGAGCTTGCGCATGGCCAGGATGCCGGAGACCGAGCAGGCGAGGATCGTGCCAATGAACACCGCGACGGCGCGCTCGGGCGTCATGAAGATCGGGATGTTCGTGAGATAGGCAAGCGTCTGGTAGAACAGCTGCGAGAACGCCAGCCCGGGCCAGAAGCCGATGGCGGCGAGGATGATCGCCTCTTCCAGGATGATGCCCACGAAGAAGCCCTGGCGGAAGCCGATGGCCTTGAAGGTCGCGTATTCGCGGATGTGGTCGGCGACATCGGCCGACAGCACCTGGTAGGCGATCACGATCCCCACGACGACCCCGATCGCCACGCCGAAGGCGAAGATGAGGCCCGTCGGGCGCTCGGTCATCTGGTAGCGCACCTCCTGCTCCATCGCCTGCGCGACGGTGCGGATGCGGACCGTGTCGGGCGGGTAGAGCTGCGCGAGTTCGGCCGCGACCCGCCCGGGATCGGCGCCTGGGGCGAGCGCCAGCAGGATGTGGCTGGGCGTGGCCGAGCTCCGCTGCGGAAACAGCTGGAAGAAGGTCTGGTCCGAGACGAGGAACACGCCGTCGCCCCCGAACCCGCCGCCGATCGACACGGTTCCGACGGCGCCGAGCTGGCGGCTCTGCATCTCGAAGGGGACCGGTGCCTCGGGCGTCGCTTGGGCAAAGCTGCGCATGTCGACGAAGCGGGTCAGCGTGTCGACGAGCGCGGTGTCCGACAGCGACAGGCTGATCAGGGGCGCGGCGAGCGCGTCGTGGAAGAACGCCCCGGCGTCCGGCGCGAGGCCGAAGAACTGGATGGACGACGACGCCTCATGCCCCGAGATCCAGGTCGCGCGGCCCATGTAGACAGGCGTGCCGCCCGTCACGTCCGGATGGACGAGCGCCTGGAACAGCCTCTGCCGCGGGAGCGTCGACGCATCGGACAGCGATTCGGATTCGGCAGGCGACATGATCAGGAGATCGGGCTGGAACAGCCGGTAGGGGATCGCCACAGATTCCGCCATCGACCCGGCGAGCCCCAGCTGGACGAACACGAGCACATTGGCGAAGGCGACGCCGGCCAAGGCGGCCAGCAGCCGGCCCGGGTGATGGGTGAGCTGCAGATACCCGATCGGCAACCGGCCCAGAAGGCGCGTGAGGAAGGCCGTCATTGCCCGGCGCCTTCCCCGGACGTGCCGGCAGCGACCGCGATCTGGGCCACCACCTCGAGGTTGACGTAGGCCGCGGCGCGGGCGCTCGACGCCTCGTCCAGCGCGACCGTGACCGTGAGCACGCGCGCATCGGTGTTCGCGGCCGGGTCGTCGGCGGTGACGCTCTGCCGTCCGACCAGCGTGCCGACGCGCGAGACCGTTCCCGTGAGGGGGACGTCGCCCAGCACGCCCGAGACGAGCGAAACGGGCTGTCCGACCGCGACCCTCGGAGCCATGCTCTGGAACACTTCGAGCTCGGCTTCCATCCGCGCCGTGTCGCCCATCCGCAGGAGCCCGTCCGCGGGCGGCCGTTCCCCGGCGCGCGCGGCCACGTCGATGATCGTGCCGCCCTGCGGTGCGAGCACCCTGGCCCGGTCGAGATCGGTTTGCGCCTGTCCGAAGGCAGCTTCTGCTGCGGCGAGATCGGCCGTGGCCACGGCGATATCCACCTGCTGCCCGTCCGGTCCGGGCCGATACCGCGTCAGCGAGGCCTGCAACCGGTCGAGATCTGCGCGGGCCGTGCTGGCGGACCGCTCGGCACCTTCGAGAATCGCCCGCGTCGTCGCGCCCCGCTCGACGAGGCTCGTCACCCGCGCCAGTTCACGCCCGGCAGCCGTAAGCGTCGCCTCGGCGCCGCGGACCTGCGCGCGAAGCTCGGCTTCCGTCGCCGCGACCTGAACCCGCGCCTGGGCCAGGGCTGCGCGCCGGATCGCCAGCGTGCTTTCGGCGCTGGTCAGGGCCGCTTCGTAAAGCGTCAGGCTGTCGAGCACGGCCAGCACATCGCCTGTGGCCACCGTATCGCCTTCGGCGACCAGGATCCGGTCGATGCGGGCGTCGCCTGCCCCCTGCGGCAAGGCGACCGAGACGATCCCTCCGGCCGGTTGCAGACGCCCGAGTGCAACGACATCGCCTGTCGCCATCGCGGCGACGCGTTCGGCGGACGGCACCCGGTCGACGGGCAGCGCGATCGGCTGCCGCGCCCCCGCTCCGGGCTCGAGCCGCGTCCAGTCGAAGACGGCGCGCAGGGCCGGTCCCTGGAAATAGAGACCGAGGACACCGCCGAGGAGGAGGAGCAGGACCACGAAGAGAATCCTCAGCGGCCAACCTGGTCGCCTTCGCGGGGAAGGCTTGGACGAAGACCGATCCTTGCCGTTGTCGAGCAGCGGCAATCTCTCCAATCCGGTGGCGTCTCCGGCGTTCGGATCGGATGACGTCATGATGGCCTCCGCGGGTCTGGGAGTTCGGGCAAGAACGGGCAGGACGATCCCGCACGCCTTTCGCGTCGGTTCTCTTTCGTCATGGTAGCACTGTCCTGCGTCGTCCGGGGTTCGGAATTAGGAGGCCGCCCCTTCGAGCTCGGACCGGGTCAGGACGCCGTCGCCGTTCCGGTCGGCCCGCTGGAACACCGGCGCGGGTCCATCGAGGAATTCGGTCCGGCTGATCCGGCCGTCGCCATCGATGTCGAGATGGGCGATCTGCGCCAACTGCGTTCTCGCGCGTTGGGCGGCGATCCGGGGGAAGTCGTCTTCGGTCAGAAACCCATCGCCGTTGCGATCGATCTGCGGCCACCGCGCCGCCTGCACCGCGCGGTACTCGGCGCGCGAGATGACGCCGTCGCCATTCGCGTCGATCCTGTCGAAATTGGCCAGAAGCTGCTGGATGGGGTCCTGCGACTGCGCGAAGGCGGGGATGCCGGCGAACGCCAGGGCAGTCATGAGCAGGGTCGTGCGGAACATCGTGACGGCCTCCGGAAACGGGACGCGGTTGGCATTCGACGCAACGACGGTCGCAAACGGAGCGCCTCGCCATCGCATTCGGTGCATAGGACATGCAGGCGCGACATTTCAAGGGTGTTTCAGATGCCCGCCCAGTTGTGTCAAACCATGTCACGGGACGCCTCACGCAACATCCTGCAACACCCCGGCGCTGCCCATGAGACCACAACGTGGCACAGTCGACGGCATGAGCGTCAAACCGGACCGCGTGATCGTCGTCGACGACGACCCCGAACTCCGCGCGCTGCTGCGCCGGTTCCTGACCGGGCACGGCTTCGACACCCGCGCAGTGGAGGGTGGCGCCGCACTCGACAGGGAGCTGTCGCGGAGTCCGGCGGATGCCATCGTTCTCGACCTCATGATGTCGGGCGAAGACGGGCTCGCCATCTGCAGGCGCCTTCGCGCCTCGGGCGACGTGACGCCGATCGTGATGCTGACGGCGCGGGGCGATCCGATCGACCGCATCATCGGTCTCGAGACCGGCGCGGACGACTACCTGCCCAAGCCCTTCGAGCCTCGCGAACTCGTGGCCCGGCTGTCGGCGGTGCTGCGACGCACGCGGGGGCAGAGCGGTGTTCTGACGGATGACATCGTCACCGTCGGGTCGCTTGAGATCAATCTGTCGACCCGGACGGTGACGCGCGGCGGCGCAACGCTCAAGCTGTCCAGCCGGGAGTTCGCCCTGCTCGCGGCCCTCGCGGGCAGCCGCGGGCGCCCGCTCAGCCGAGCCCAGCTGATCGACCGCGCGCTCGGGCGCGACGCCGAGGTCACGGACCGCGCGGTCGATGTCCAGGTGGCGCGGCTGCGGCGCGCGATCGGCGACCGGGACTCCGCGCTGATCAGGACGGTGTGGGGCGTGGGCTACGTCCTGGTGTCGGACGGTGCTTGACTCGCTCCTCAAGCAGAACATCGCGGTTCTTGCCGCGGCGATCCTCGGGGCGCTGCTCATGTCGCTCGTGCTGATCGCCGGCCTTGTCCTGCGCCCCCAGATCGAACGGTCGGCCGCGGACACGGCGCAGATGATCCGAAGTCTCGAGCTGTCCTTCGGCCAGATGGACCAGTTCCAGCAGATCCACTTCGCCGAGGCCCTGCGGACGACCGACGCGCCCGAGGTTCTGGTCGCCGAGACCGCGCCCGACGACACGAACCTGCCGCGCGGCTGGTTCTCGCGCACCTTCCTGCGCGTGTTGACGGACCGGCACGGGGTTTCGGCGTCGGACGTTCGTGTCGATGCCGAGGGCCGCGTCTGGGTCCGCATGGTCACGGCGGGTCAGCCGTACTGGCTCTCGCTCCGGACCTTGCCGGCGACCGATCCGGTCGCCGGTCTGGTGGTCGCGTCCGGCATCGCCCTGCTCGCCGCACTGGCGGGCGGCATCGCGCTCCAGCGGCGGATCGCCCTGCCGCTGAAGCGCCTCGAGACCGCCGTCGGCCGCATGTCAAATCCCTCCGATGCCTACGATAGCGATATCGAGCGTCCCCGGGAAATCGCCGCGGTGTCCCGCGCGCTGACGGACATGTCGAAGCGTCTGCAGGCGGCCGAGGCCGACCGGGCCCTGATGCTGGCCGGGGTCAGTCACGACCTGCGCACGCCCCTCACGAAGCTGCGCCTGACTCTCGCGATGCTGACGGATGCCGACGCCGAGCTCGTCGCCGGAGCCGAGCGCAACGTGATGCGCATCGAAAGCATGCTGGGTCAGTTCCTCGATTTCGCCCGCGGGTTCGAGGGGGAAGAAACGCGGGCGGTGTCGCTGCGGTCCCTGTTGCAGCGGGCAATCGAGACCTGCGCCGAGCCGGCCGCAGTTGTCCTGGATGTGCAAGCGGATGTCGTGATCCGGGCGAAAGAGGCGGCCCTGCTTCGCGCCTTGGACAACCTGCTGACCAATGCGCTGAAGCATGGCAAGCCTCCCATCGCGCTTGTCGCCCGGACCAGAGGCGCCGAGCTCACGATCGACGTGCGGGATGGAGGGCATGTTATCTCCCCGAAGGAAGCGCAGGACCTGATGCGCCCGTTTGCACGGGGAAACGCCGCGCGCGCCGGAGAGGGAACGGGCCTTGGCCTCGCCATCGTCAATCAGGTCGCCAAGGCGCACCGAGGCGACGTGGAATTCGAACAAGACGCGGTGTCCTTCACGGCCCGTCTTCGTATTCCACAAGCGGTCGTTGCTTAAGCACCGATTGCGCTGCCTGTCGCCGAGCCAGGGCAGCTTCTTCACGCCCAGGACATCCAAGGGCGGGCCGTCTGCGGTCTTCGGCGACGGAGGTCTCTTGCCGCTCATTATCACCGGGCTCGTGGTGGCCCATCAGCCGTCCTTCACGATCACGATGAGGCAGAACACCTGCAACCAGACCAAGCAGCAGTTCGGGGCCGCGACGGGCGTGCGCATCGGACCGTTCTGCTTCGGCGGAAGCGGCGGTCACGCCAGCAATACCGTCGACAAGACGGCCTCCAACGGCACGTTCACAGGCAAGTCGACTGCGACCTACCCGGTCATCATCGGCGTGACCCTCGCGATGCCCGGGTTGGAGTGACGGCCGCTTTTCCTTCGTCGGCGCGTCATCCTGGGGCGCCGCTGCGACGCTGGGCCCCCGGCGGCATCATGATCAGGACATGCGGCGACCGCGAGGCCGCCGCATGGCTCTGTTGCCCAGCTTTTTCAGCATGTTTGCCGGGCAACCTTCAAAGCGGGTCGTTGCCATCCTTCACAAGCGGGGAGGCGCGGGTTGAGGAAGCCGAAGTCCCGCAGGCGGGGGATCGGCGGTGCCTGCCTCGACCTCCATCTACTTGATGCCGGCGCGCATGAAGCTCTGCACGAACTGGCGCTGGAACAGCAGGAAGCCGATGAGCAGCGGGCCCGAGGTGATGAGCGTGGCGGCCGTGATGATCGACCAGTCCACACCGCTGTCGGTGGTCGCGAAGATCGACAGCCCGACCGTCAGGGGGCGCGTCTCGACCGAGGAGGTGACGATCAGCGGCCAGAGGAAGTTGTTCCAGTGGTTGCTGACCGACACCAGCGCGAAGGCGAGGATCGTGGGCTTCGACAGGGGCACATAGACGCGCCAGATCAATCCCATCAGGCTGCAGCCCTCGATCCGCGCGGCGTCGTCGAGCTCCTTCGGGATCGTCTTGAAGGTCTGCCGCAGCAGGAAGATGGCGAAGGCCGAGGCGAAGTAGGGCAGCCCGATCGCGAGGATCGTGTCGAGAAGCCCAAGGCTCGCCACGGTGGCGTAGTTGCTGACCAGCAGGATGTCGGGCGTGACCATCAGTTGCAGCAGCACCAGCGCGAAGAGCAGGTTCTTGCCGGGAAACTCGAGCCGGGCGAAGGCGAAGGCCGCGTGGATGCAGAGAAGGAGCTGCGCGGCGAGGATCATGGTGACGAGCAGGATGGTGTTGATCAGGTACCGCCCGAAGGGCGCCGCGTTCCAGGCCTGCACGAAGTTCTCGGTCGTGAGCGGCGCGAAGGGCTCGAAGCGCGTGACATAGGCGGCCGGGTGGATCGCCGTCCAGACAGCCCAGGCCAGCGGCAGAAGCCACATCAAGCCCAACGCCCAGGCCCCCGCCACGAAGAGCGCACGATCCGCGCGCGTCTCGGACGCCACCATCGTGGTCATCGGTAGTGCACCCGGCGGTCGAGCGCGAAGAACTGGCCAAGCCCCACGACCGCCAGGATCGCCACCATCACCACCGTCAGGGTCGCGGCATAGGCGGTATCCCAGAAGCGGAACCCCTGTTCGTAGATGTAGTACAGGAGAAGCATCGAGGCGTTGTTCGGTCCGCCCTGCGTCATGACGAAGATGTGGTCGACGGTGCGGAAGGCGTTGATCGTGGCGTTGACCGAGATGAAGAGCGTGGTCGGCATCAGCAGGGGCCAGGTGACCCTGCGGAAGAACGCGAGAGGCGAGGCGCCTTCGAGCGCGGCGGCCTCGCGCAGGCTGTCCGGGATGGACTGCAGCGCCGCCAGGTAGAAGATCATGAAGAACCCTGCCTGCGACCAGACCGTGACCGCCGTGACGGCATAGAGCGCCGTGCCCGGCTGCCCGATCCAGTTGCGCGGCGACAGCCCGACCAGGCCGCGCAGCTGCTCCAGAAGGCCGAAGCCGGGCAGGAAGAAGAACACCCAGATGTTGGCCACCGCGATCAGCGGCAGGACGGTGGGCGTGAAGTAGGACAGCCGCAGGAAGCCGCGCCCGGCGATGCGCCCGCGCACGAAAAGCGCCATGGCGAGCGCCAGCGCGATCGAGGCGGGAATGGTCAGCGCGGCATAGACCGCGTTGTTGACCATCGCCTTCACGAAGACCGGGTCGGCCAGCATCCGCTGGTAGTTCGCGGCTCCGACGAAGACCGAAGGTCGTCGGCCGCGCGGCGTGGACCAGAAGCTGTCGATCACGGTCTGGATCGCGGGAAGATGCGTGAAGACGAACAGAAGGATCAGCCCCGGCGCCAGCAGAAGCGCGGCATGAAGCCAGTCACGACGCATGGGGCACCTCGGATCGGGCGGGGCGGCCGCCGCAGGGGGCCGCCCCGGGTCTTGTCACTGGTAGGCCGCGAGGATCGCGTCGGCGGCCGCCTGCGCATCGGCCATCGCCTGCGCCGGGGTCTTGT
>DAINOF010000074.1:0-12598 GCA_036735505.1 Paracoccaceae bacterium | reverse complement strand
TCGCGGGCAGGCGGGTGAAGGTGCCGTCGCTCTCGTCGGCCTCGACCACCATCCACTCGCCCTGCCCCACCCGCGCGTTCGAGCCGTAGGCATGGATGATGCCGCCGTTCACGACCGTCGGATCCACCCCGCCCGCGTCGAGAAGCGTGGCGACCAGCGTCGTCGTCGTAGTCTTGCCATGGGTGCCCGCGACGGCGACGTTCGACCGAAGCCGCATGAGTTCGGCCAGCATCTCGGCCCGGCGCACGACGGGAAGGCCCCGCGCCCGCGCCGCGTCGAGCTCGGGGTTGCCCGGCTTGATCGCGGACGAGATCACCACGACCTCGGCCGCCTCGAGGTTCTCGGCCCGCTGCCCGATGAAGACCTTCGCGCCGAGGAACTGCAGCCGGTCGGTGATCTTCGAGGGCTTCAGGTCCGAGCCCTGGACGGTATAGCCGTGGTTGAGAAGCACCTCGGCGATGCCCGACATGCCGATCCCCCCGATCCCCACGAAGTGGATCGGTCCCATCTCGGTCGGTAGTTTCGTCGCTGCCGCATTCATGCCTGTGCCCTGCCTGCCAGTTTTTCCACGAGGTCCGCAAGCCGCTCGGCCGCATCCGGCCGCCCGGCCGTCCGCGCCCTGCCCGCCATCTTCGCGGCCGCCCCGGGGTTCGTGAGGATAAGCGCTATCTGCTCCGCGAGGGACCGGGGATCAAGCAGCTTTTCCGGAATCAGGATCGCCGCGTCCGCCTCGACCAGCGCGCGGGCGTTCGCCGTCTGGTGATCCGCCGTCGCCGCCGCATAGGGGATCAGGATCGACGGCCGCCCGATCACCGCGATGTCGGCGACCGACGAGGCGCCCGAGCGCGAGATGATCAGCTGCGCCTCGGTGAAGCGCCGCGGGATGTCGTCGAAGAAGGTCGCGACCTCGGCCTGGATGCCCGCCTGCGCGTAGAAGGCCGTCACGCGCTCCAGATCCTCCTCGCGCGCCTGCTGCGCCACGCGGATGTTGCGGCGCAGATGCTCGGGCAGCATCGCCACGGCTTGCGGAACCACGTCCGACAGAATGCGCGCGCCCTGGCTGCCGCCGATCACGACAAGGCTCATGGGATAGTCGCCCGGCATGATGTAGCCCGCCGCCTCGCGCTTCAGCACCGACGCGCGGACCGGGTTCCCGGTGTGGAGGCCCGCGATGCCCTCGGGAAGCTTCGTGGGCCATGTCCCGCAGGCGACCGCGTCGACACGGCCGGCGAAGACCTCGTTCACGCGGCCGAGCACGCCGTTCTGTTCATGGATCATGCGGGGGATGCGCAGCAGCGTCGCCGCCGACAGCGCCGGGATCGAGGGATAGCCACCGAAGCCCGCCACCACCGCCGGACGGTCGCGCATCATGCCCGCGACCGCTGCCGCGACCCCGCCCGCGATCACGAAGGGCGCCGCCGCCTTCGCCGCCAGCCCGCCGCGGGCGAAGGTCGCGCTGCCCACCTTCTCGACCGTCACCACATGCGGGAAGCCGCCCGCATAGCGCGCGCCCCGCGCGTCCGTCGACAGCTTCACCCGCCAGCCGCGCCGCACCATCGTCTCGGCCAGCGCCTGCGCCGGGAACATGTGCCCCCCCGTGCCGCCCGCGGCGATGACGAGAAGCGGCGCGCTCATGCCCCGCGCCGCCGGATCAGGATGTCGCCGATCTCGCCCTGCGGCCGGGTGCGGGTGAAGGCAAGCAGCATGCCGACCATGATGCCCATGGCGATCAGCGACGAGCCGCCGTAGCTCACGAAGGGCAGCGTCATGCCCTTCGCGGGCACGAGCCGCACCGCGACCGACATGTTGATGAGCGCTTGGATGCCGAAGGTGCAGGCGAGCCCCGTGCCCGCGAGCCGGATGAACGGATCGCGCTCGCGCATCAGGCGGATGAGCGAGCGGGTGACGATCGTGGCGTAGAGCGCGATGATGACGAGGACGAGCACGAGCCCGTATTCCTCGGCCGCGACCGCGATGATGAAGTCGGTATGCGCGTCGGGCAGCGACCACTTGACCGTGCCCTCGCCCACGCCCACCCCGAGGATGCCGCCTTCGCGGATCGCGTTCGTGGCAAAGCCGATCTGGGTGCGCGGGTCGATCTCGGGCGACAGGAAGCCGTCGATGCGCCGCGCGAAATGCGCCGAATGCTGGTAGGCGAGCGTCGCGGCGCCAAGGACGGCGCCGGCCGCGCCCACGAGCAGGACCGCCGGCGCGCCGGCGACAAAGTACATCACGCCCCAGGCGAAGAGGATCAGCGCCGCCTGCCCGAAGTCCGGCTGGAGGACGAGGAAGGCCGCGACGACGGCGGCGAGGATCGCCGAATAGACCTTTCCCGGCGGCCCGTTGAGTTCGTTGCTCGCCACCATGAACCAGGCCGTCACGACCACGAAGCAGGGCTTGAGGAATTCCGAGGGCTGCACGCTGCCGAAGCCGATCGAGTACCAGCGCACGGCCCCCTTGCCGAAGTCGGTGCCGAAGACCGGCAGGAAGACCAGCGACACGAGCGTGAGCGCGAAGCCCACGACGGCGAGCCGCCGCACCAGCACCGGGGCCATCATCGAGGTGACGACCAGCACGGCGAGCCCGAGCATGCCGAAGGCGACCTGCCGCTCGACATAGTGGAACGGATGAAGTCCGTTGCGCTCGGCCAGCGGCGGCGAGGCGGCAAGACCGAGGAGAAGGCCGATCCCGAACAGCAGGAGGACGCAGGTCAGCGACCAGCGATCGATCGTCCGCCACCATCGTGGAAGAACGGGCTCGCCCACCGCCGCGGGTCCAGCCCCATGGACCATCTCGGTCATGGCTGCCGCCTGTCTCTCTGCCTCGTCGCGCCCGTTTGCCGGGTCTCGCCAAGAGACTAGCGAATCACCCTGCCGGAGGCCAGCGGAACTTCGCGCCCAAGCCATTATCACCTTCCATTTATATAACGGGTGAGTTATCGTGTTCCCATGGCCCTTCACAATGCCGCCTTCGCCGCCCTGGCCGATCCCACCCGCCGCGCGCTTGTCGAGCGGCTGGCGTCGGGCGAGGCGACCGTGGCCGAGCTTGCAGCGCCCTTTGCGATGAGCCAGCCCGCGATCTCGCGCCACCTGAAGGTGCTCGAGGATGCGGGCCTCGTCGCCACGCGCGTCGCGGGAAGCGCACGCCCGCGGCGCCTCAACCCCGAGGGCCTGCGTCTCGCCCACGACTGGCTGGGCGGCTTCCGCGCGCTCTGGGAAGACCGCTATGCGCGCCTCGACACCGTTCTCGACGAAATCCAGCAGCCCGAAAGGGACGACCGACCATGACCGGCCTTACGTTGGAGACCCCGAGCGACAGGCAGATCATCCTGCGACGGTTCTTCGCCGCCCCGCCCGCGCTCGTGTTCCGCGCCCATGTGGACCCCGTGCTGATCCCGCGCTGGATGAACATCATGCCCGGCTGGACGATGCCCGTCGTCGAAAGCGACCCGCGCCCCGGCGGCGGCTTCCGCTTCCGCTGGGACGACGGCCAGGGCGGCGGCTTCCGGATCGAGGGCGCGTTCCTCGAGGTCGACCCCGGGCGCCGCATCCTCCATATGGAGCGGATGTTCCTGCCCGACCCCACGCCCGACAACCGGGTCGAGACGGTCTTCGAGCCCGAGGGTGCGGGCACGCGGCTTGTCATGACCATGACGCTGCCCGACGCCGAAGCCCTTCGCGCGATGCTCCAGACCGGCATGACCGAGGGGATGGAGATGACCTACGGCCTTCTCGACACGCTTCTCGCCGAGGCGGCGGCGGAATGACACCTGACGTTCCAGCGCGCCCGACGGTGCATCTCAGCATCGACGTGCCGGATCTCGAGGGCGGCCTGCGCTTCTACGGCCGCGTCTGCGGCTTCCGCGAGACCGCGCGCCCCTTGCCCGCGATGGCAATCCTTGACGGCAACAACCTGACCGTCTGCCTCCACGAGAAGCCCGCAGGCAGCGCAAGCTCGGACGGCGGGCCGCCGCGCGACTATGCACGGCACTGGACCGCGGTGCACATGGACCTCCACACCGCGGAGTTCGATGAGACGCTCAAGCGCATCGCGGCCGAGGGCGGCCGGATCGAGCGCATCTTCCGCGACGTCGGGCCGAGGCCAACGGCCTTCTGCTGCGACCCCTTCGGCAACGGCTTCTGCGTCCTCGGTCCGCACCGCACGGCGGGGGTGGAGTCGCCGCCGGACGCAATGTAGCATCGCGTCATGAAGGTCGGAATCGTCGGCGCGGGAATGGTGGGGAGTGCCGCGGGCTATGCGCTCGCGCTGCGCGGAACCGTGTCGCGCGTGGTCTTCGTCGACCGCAACGCGGCGCTGGCCCGCGCGCAGGCCGAGGACATTTCCCACGCGGTCCCCTTCGCCTCTTCCGTCACGGTCTCGTCTGGCGACTACGACGACCTGAAGGGGGCGGGCGTCGTGATCCTGGCCGCCGGCGTCTCGCAGAAACCCGGCGAGACGCGGCTCGAGCTTCTGTCGCGCAACGCCGAGGTGTTCCGCAGCGTCGTGGGCAGTGTCCTTGCCGCCGCGCCCGACGCGATCCTGCTCGTGGCGACGAACCCCGTCGACATCATGACCGACATCGCGACGCGCCTGTCGGGGCTCGACCCGGCCCGGGTGATCGGCTCGGGCACGATCCTCGACACCGCGCGCTTCCGCAGCCTTCTGGGCAGCCACCTCGGGATCGCGCCGCAGTCGGTCCACGCCTACGTGCTCGGCGAACACGGCGACAGCGAGGTTCTGGCCTGGTCGGCCGCACGGGCCGCCTCGGTCCCGCTGCGATCGTTCGCCGCGCAGGTGGGGGCGCCGCTGACCGACTCCGTCCGCGCCCGGATCGACGATGGCGTGCGCAACGCCGCCTACACCATCATCAACGGCAAAGGCGCCACCTGGTACGGTATCGGCGCGGGGCTCGAGCGCATCGTGCGGGCCGTCGCGCGCGACGAACAGGCGGTGCTGTCCGTCTCGGTCCTCACGCGGGAGGTCGCGGGCGTCCGCGACGTCGCGCTATCGGTGCCGCGGGTGGTGGGTGCCACAGGCGTCTCGGCCATGCTGTTCCCCGACCTCGAGCCCGAAGAGCATGCCGCGCTGGAACGCAGCGCGCGGCTGCTCCGCGACACCGCCGCCGCGCTCGAGCTCTGAGTCTCGCATCGACGGCCGCCGGCCGCCCCGCCGGGCCCGTTGACGGAGGTCAATCGCGCAGCGGCAAACCGGGCGATCATCGCAAGGGTCCGAGTCGCGCGGCACGGACGCGACCCCGTCCCCGCCGCGCGCCAGAGGGCCGTCCGGCGGGCCAGGGGTTGGTCCGGTATGCGGTGGTGTGGCCCGCCGGACGTCGTATCGAGATGGAGACTTCAGAATGAACGACAGCGAGACCCCGGCCGGCGCCGGGCGCGGCGACGCCGCCCCGCCCGCGGCCCAGACGGCCCAATGGGGCCCCCTAAACTCGTTGCGCCGCGAGATGGAGCGGTTCTTCGACGAGGTCGGTACCTCGCGCTGGCCTGTGCCCGGCGCGATGCGCCTGATGGCCGAGATGCCGCCAATTCCCGCGATGGACCTCGTCGAGACGGCGGAAGGCTACGAGATGACGGCCGAGCTTCCCGGCATCGATGCGAGAGACGTCGAACTCAAGGTGACGGGCGATCTTCTGACGCTGCGCGGCGAAAAGCGCGAGGAGAGCGAGCGGAAGGAGGCCGACCGACATGTGAGCGAGCGCCGCTACGGCTCGTTCCAGCGCACGCTCCGCCTGCCGCCCGATGCCGATGCGGACGGGATCGCGGCAAGCTCGGCCAACGGCGTGCTCAAGGTGAGGATCCCGCGCTCGAAGGACGCGCGCGCCCGCGAGAAGAAGATCGAGATCAGCGGCGGCTGACCTGCGTTCCCCTGCCGCCCTGACCGCCCCGCCGGCGCCCTGTCCGGCGGGGCGCCCTAGAAGAGGACGGCGAACAGCGCCACGCCCGCTGCCAGACCCGCGCCGACCGCGAGGAAGCGCCGCAGGCGGCGCCGGTCCTGCCGGGAGGAACTGCCGGAATAGTCGAACCGCTCGTAGACGACACTGTCCATCGGCACCCCGAGGTCGTCGAGCGCATCCGAGACGGCCGCCACCATCGGCCCCGGCCCGCAGATCATCGCAACGGTGTTGCCCGGATCGAGGCCGGCCATCAGCCGCTCGAGCCGCGGCCGGTCGAGATGGCCGGTCTCGGCCGCGAGGTCCTCGGCCGGCGTCTCGCTGAGAAGCATCGCCTCGAGGGTCAGAACCGACCGCGCCGCCGCGATCTCGTCGAGGCAGGCGAAGTTCGTCGGCCGCCCCACGGCATAGGCGAGCCGGACCGGCCGCGCATCGGCCCGCGCCGCCATGTCCCGCAGAAGGCCCATGATCGGGCCGATGCCCGCGCCCCCCGCGATCAGCAGGACCGCCTTGCCCGGATGATGCGCGAGCGAGAACTCGCCATAGGGACCGTCGATCCCGATGCGCGTGCCCGGGGCGATCCGCCCCACGCGGTTCGTGAAGTCGCCCGCCTCCTTGACGATCAGGGCGAGGCCTGGCCGCGCCGGGCTGTCGGCGATCGAGAAGGGATGGTCGAACAGCGGAAAGCGCCGGCCCGCGACCGTCATCCAGACGAACTGTCCGGCGTCGTAGTCGAGCCCCGGCGTGCCCGCGTCCGGCTGGATGTCGAGCTCCCATGTCCGGTCGGCCAGCTTCGTGACCGAGGCGAGCCGCCAGGGATGACGGTGCAGCCTGAGCCAGCGCCAGCCGTAGAGCGTGCCCAGAACGACCACAAGCGCCCCCGCGACGCCCCACCACCAGGCGTTGACCGCGCCGAGCGCGCTGAACCGCCCCGCCGTCAACGCATGGTGCAGCCCCGCGCCCGCCGCCGTCGCCCCCAGAAGGACATGGCTCGCGCGCCAGACCTCGTAGCGCAGCGGCAGGCACTCGCGCAGGGCCGAGGACAGGACGAGAAGCGCCAACGCGGCGAGCGCGACCACGCCCGTACGGTACTGCGGCAGGACGTGGTAGGCCACGAGCCGCTGCACCCCGAGGTCGGGATCGTCGAGCCATGTCGGCAGGACGTAGACCAGCGGATGCAGGACCAGCGCGCCCAGCACCCACCACGCCGCCACCTTGTGGAACGTCATGATCTTGTCGATGCCGAGCCGCCCCGACACCGCCTCGAACCGCCCCGAGGTGACGAACTGCACCGCCATCGCCGTCAGCGCCACCAGCCCGAGCCCGGCGCCCACCTTCTCCCACGGGTCGAGCGGCGCGACCCGACGGCTCGCGGCCAAGGCCAGAGGAAGGAGCCCGACGGCGAGGTAGAGCGCCGCGAGCGCGCCCCCGCCCAGCCGCGGCGGGCGGAAACCCCGCGCCTTGGTCCCGGGCGCCATCAATGTCCTCCCTCGTCCGATCGCATCCGACCTGACTACGGGCCATTCCGGCGCGTCGCCTTGACCCGCATCAAGACCGCGCGCCATGCGGCATGCGAGGATCACTGAGACAGCCCGCCAGACGGAGGCCGCCCGTGACCCTGTTCCGCCCGCTTTGCCGCCTTGCCGCCGCGGCCGCGCTCGCCCTCGTCGCTGGCCCTGCCGTGGCGCAGGACCCTCGCGACAGCCTTGCGGCCATCGTCGAGGCCTGGATCGCCTCGCCCCATGCCGATCATGCCTCGCCGTCCTTCACGCACTGGAACGCCGATGGCGCGGTGCCCGAGGCCTGCGCGGCCTGCCACTCCGAGCCGGGCTTTCTCGATTACCTCGGTGCGGACGGCACCGAACCGCGCGTCGTCGACCGCCCCGCGGCGATCAACGCCGTCATCGGCTGCGCCTCCTGCCACACGTCCGAGGCCCATGCGCTCGACGCCGTCGCGCTGCCCTCGGGGGTAGAACTCACGGGGCTCGGGGCCAATGCCACCTGCACCGTCTGCCATGCCGGCCGCGCCTCGGGCGACGCCGTGGCGCGCGCGACGGCCTCGATCGGGGAGGACACGGTCTCGCCCGATCTCGCCTTCATCAACGTGCACTACGGCATCGCCGCCGCCGTGATGCAGGGGGGCGACGGCCGGGCGGGCTTCCACTATCCCGACCGCAGCTATGCGGGGCAGTTCCGGCACGTCCCCGGCGCCGACACCTGCACCGCCTGCCACGACGCCCATACGACCGCCGTGGCCGAGGAGGGATGCCTCACCTGTCACCGCGGCGTCGATGACCTGCGCGACATCCGCATGCGCGCGGCCGACTTCGACGGCGACGGGGTCAACGCGGGCGGCATCCACGCCGAGATCGCGGGGCTGCACACATTGCTCTACGCGGCGATCCAGGACTATGCCGCCGAGGTCGCGGGGACGCCCATCGGCTATTCGAAGGATGCCTTCCCCTACTTCTTCACAGACGGCGATGGCGACGGGACGATTTCCGGTTCCGAGGCCGTCTTCCCCAACCGCTATGCCAGCTGGACGCCGCGCCTGCTCAAGGCCGCCTACAACTACCAGGTCATCGCGAAGGACCCGGGCGGCTATGCGCACAACCCGGCCTACCTTCTGCAACTCGCCCACGACTCGATTCAAAGCCTCGGCGAGCGGGTTGCGGTGGAGACAGGGGGCCTGACGCGGCCCTGACCCGGGACCTCAGAAGGTCTCGATGATGCGGTCCGCCTCGGCCAGGCACTGGGCGCGGCGGATCACGTCCTCGATCAGCCGGGTCATGTGCCCCGTCCGCTCGTAAAGCTCGAGATCCTCGAGCACCGCGGCGACCTTCAGGTCGTGCATGCACAGCAGGAGTTCCGAGAACGATCCCATCAGCTCGGGCGACAGCGACCCGGACTCCGGAAAGACCGGGAAGGATCCTTCGAACGCTGCGGGGTTCAACTCGAGCATGACACGCTCCATCACTCTTACGCTTCTACAGTCGCTAACAAGCCCCATAAACTCGACTACAATACGACCTTCAACAGAATTGTTTTGTTAAGGTTACGTCACACGATTGTCGCGCAGGCTCGGATGCCACAATTCCCACGCAAACGTGACCTTTCGCGAAATTTCCGGTGCGGCCCGGCGCCTTGCGCGAGCCGTCAACGGTGCGGCCATGGGATGTCGTCTGTTTCCGAGACGCCGCCTTCGCCTGCCTTGCCCGAGTCGCGCGCCGTCCGCGCTTTTCCCGTTCGACACGGCGCCGCGCCCGGCGTAGCGTCCACCGCATGCACCTCGTCCACGACAGCGCCTCATCCTGGGTCAGGCTCGGCGTAACGCTCGCGCTCGCCATGGTCGGCAACGTGGGCATGTGGGCGGTCATCGTGGTCATGCCGGCGGTGGAGGCCGAGTTCGGCACGACCCGCGCCGGCGCGTCACTGCCCTACACGCTCTGCATGGTGGGCTTCGCCGCCGGCAACTTCCTGATGGGCCGGGTCGTGGACCGCTGGGGCGCGCCGCTCGCGCTTGCCCTCGCCGCGCTCGGGATCTCGGCCGGTTTCGGCGCGGCGGCGCTGGCGCCGTCGATGGCGGCCCTTTCGGCCGCGCATCTTCTGGTCGGCCTCGGCTCGGGTACCTTCTTCGGCCCGCTCATCGCCGACATCTCGCACTGGTTCATGCGCCGCCGCGGGATCGCGGTGTCGATCGCCGCCTCCGGCAACTACCTCGCCGGCGCGATCTGGCCCCTCCTCCTCGCCCCCGTCCTCGCCGACGCGGGCTGGCGCACCGCCTATGCCCTCATCGCGATCGTCGTCAGCGCCGCCGTGCTGCCGGGGTGCCTGCTTCTCCGGCGGCGCATCCCCGCCGCCGCCACCGATGCGGCCGACACCGCGGCCGAGCGGGCCGCCCGTGGCGTCGACCTTTCGCCCCGCGCGCTCCAGATGCTCCTCGCGCTTGCGGGCGTGGCCTGCTGCGTGGCCATGTCGATGCCGCAGGTCCACATCGTCTCGTTCTGCGTCGACATGGGCTACGGTCCGGCCGTGGGTTCGCAGTTGCTCTCGCTCATGCTCGCGGGCGGGGTCATCTCCCGCCTCGCCTCGGGCCTTCTCGCCGACCGGCTCGGCGGCGTCCGGACGCTGCTCATAGGCTCGACGCTTCAGATGCTCACCCTGTTCCTCTACCTGCCGACCTCGGGCCTGACCTCGCTCTATCTGGTGAGCCTCATCTTCGGCCTCTCGCAGGGCGGCATCGTGCCGGCCTACGCGATCATCGTCCGCGACTACCTGCCCGCGCGCGAGGCCGGCGCCCGCGTCGGCCTCGTCATGATGGCGACCATCGTCGGAATGGCGCTGGGCGGCTGGATGTCCGGCGCGATCTACGACCTGACCGGCTCCTACCGCATGGCCTTCCTCAACGGCATCGGCTGGAACCTTCTCAACATGGCGATCGTTATCGGCATCCTCGTCCGCGCGCGCCCGCGGGCGGTCGCCGCCTGAGCGGGCCGCCTGACAGGGCGGCTTGCCGCCACCGCAACCTTCCCCGATACTCGCCCCATGACAGTGCCCCGCCCCCTCGCCCAGGATCCCCACCGCGCCCGCGCCCCGCGCGAGAAGGTGCTCGAGGTCGCCATCGGCCGCGAGGCTCGCACGCTGCGCCAGCAGCAGGGCCTGACCGTCGCCGACCTCGCCCAGCGCGCCGGCCTCTCGGGCGGGATGCTGTCGAAGATCGAGAACGGCCAGGCGTCGCCGTCGCTCACCACGCTGCAGTCGCTGGCCCAGGCGCTCCAGGTCCCGCTGACCGCCTTTTTCCGCCGCTACGAGGAAACCCGCCCCGCAATCCACGTGAAGGCCGGCGAAGGCGTCGAGACCGAGCGCACCGGCACCCGCGCCGGCCACCAGTACAACCTCCTCGGCCATATCGGCTCGAACTCCTCGGGCGTCATCGTCGAGCCCTACCTGATCACCCTCACCGCCGCGTCCGACATCTTCCCGACCTTCCAGCACGACGGGATGGAGTTTCTCTACATGCTGGAAGGCGCGGTCGACTACCGCCACGGCGACCGCATCTTCCCGCTTCGCCCCGGCGACAGCCTGTTCTTCGACGCCGACACGCCGCACGGGCCCGAGGTGCACGTGACCCTCCCCGCCCGCTACCTCTCGATCATCGCCTATCCGGCCCGGCAGGAGTGACGGACATGCATCTGCACCGTCTTCGGGCAGATGCGCACTCCGATCATTCTTCCAAAGAAACTTATGTTCTTCCGGGTTGAACTTTCGCGCATCAGCGGGTTGAATGGCACGGCCAGCGGAGACCCTGCCAAATGTGCGGAATCATCGGCCTCTTCCTCAAGGACCCCGGCCTCGAGCCGCGCCTCGGCGCGCTCATGGCAGAGATGCTCGCCCAGATGAGCGAACGCGGGCCCGACAGCGCGGGCTTCGCCGTCTATTCGGGCTCAGGCGGCGCCGCACGTCTCACGCTGCGCTCCGACCGGCCCGAGGCCGACTTCCCGCTCCTCGACCAGGCTCTGGCCGAGGCCATCTCCGCCCCTGTCGCCTTCACCCGGCGTGAAAGCCACGCGGTCCTGACGCTTCCCGCCGCTGCCCTGCCCGCGGCCCGCGCGGCGCTGCCGGGCCTGCGCCCCGGTGTCTCGGTCATGTCCTGGGGCGACTCCATCGAGATCTACAAGGAGGTGGGCCTGCCCCGCGACGTCGCCGCGAGCTTCGGGCTGGCGTCCATGCATGGCACCCACGGCATCGGCCATACGCGCATGGCGACGGAATCCGCCGTCACCACGATGGGCGCGCATCCCTTCTCGACCGGGCCAGACCAGTGCCTCGTCCACAACGGGTCGCTGTCGAACCACAACGCCGTCCGGCGCGACCTTGCCCGCGCGGGCATGAGTTTCGAGACCGACAACGACAGCGAAGTCGCCGCCGCCTTCCTTTCGGCCCGCATGGCAGAGGGCGCCGACCTCGGGCAGGCGCTGGACGACGCGCTGGCCCGGCTCGACGGCTTCTACACCTTCGTCGTGGGCACGAGGGACGGCTTCGGCGTGCTCCGCGACCCCATCGCCTGCAAGCCCGCCGTCATGGCCGAGACCGAAGCCTATGTTGCCTTCGGCTCGGAATACCGCGCGCTCGCGGTCCTGCCCGGCATCGAGGCGGCGCGGGTCTGGGAGCCCGAGCCCGCCACCGTCTACTTCTGGAGCCGCTGATGCCCGCCTACGACCTCGCGACCGGGTCCCTGCGCGAGATGAACGCGACCCTTCAGGCTTTGGCGGGCCAGACCAACGAGACCCAGTGGGACATCCTCAACCCCCGCGGCCTGCACGCCATCGCGGTGGGGCTCGACGCGGCCATAGACGTGACGGTGCAGGGCTCCACCGGTTACTACTGCGCCGGCATGAACAAGACCGCGACGGTTCGCATCGCGGGCAACGCAGGGCCGGGCGTCGCCGAGAACATGATGTCCGGCACCGTGATCGTCGAGGGCGATGCCAGCCAGTATGCGGGCGCCACGGGGCGCGGCGGGCTTCTGGTGATCCGCGGCAACGCGGCCTCGCGCTGCGGCATCTCGATGAAGGGCATCGATATCGTCGTGGGCGGCAACGTGGGCCACATGTCTGCCTTCATGGGGCAGAAGGGCACGCTCGTCGTCTGCGGCGACGCGGGCGACGCGCTGGGGGATTCGCTCTACGAGGC
>DAINOF010000073.1:0-12712 GCA_036735505.1 Paracoccaceae bacterium | reverse complement strand
GGCAGGCGAAGATCGAATCGTCGTTCAGGGTCTGGCCCGCGAAGGTGGCCGACTGGCGCGCGGTGCCAGCGATCACGAAGAGGTCCCACTCGAACGACGCCCGGGTGTGGTCGTTGTTGGCATAGCGCCAGCGCACGATCTGGCCGAAGTTGTTCTCGGCCCGCGGATTGACCGCGTCCACCTGCACCAGGGTGCGGCGCGAGTTGTTGGTGAGCGTGAAGTAGACCTCGCCCGAGTTCGGATCGACCGTGCCCCATTCGGGACGGTCCATCTTGGTCGCGCCGACGAAGTCCGCCGCGAGGCGGGTGTTCACGAGGATGTCGGCGAGATCGTTGAAGCCGTTCGCGGGCGTGAGCCCGTCGCGGCCGGGCGCGAGCGCCAGCCATTCGCCGGTGCCGTCGTCGTTGAACTTCGCGACGTAGAGCGTGCCGGTGTCGAGGATCGAGCCGTCGGTCTCGCCGGCCTTGAACACGCCTTCGGAGACGAACTTGTAGATGTACTCGAAGCGCGAATCGTCGCCCGAGTAGCAGACGACCGGGGCACCCTCGACGGCGGGGGCGAAGACCACGCCCTCATGTGCGAAGCGGCCGAGCGAGGTGCGCTTCACGGGGGTGGAGTTCGGATCGAACGGGTCGATCTCGATCATCCAGCCGTAGGCGTTGGGCTCGTTGCGATAGTCCTCGAGCGCCGAGGCGCCCTTGGTCGTCGCATCGAAGCGCACATACTCGTCCGCGCCCGACGCGGCGAGGTGCCAGCCGTAGCGGCCGCCCTGCGGGTTGGTCGAGACGCCATAGCGGGCGTGCTCGCGCGGCAGGTCCGGCTTCTGATCGAGCTGGGTGGTGTTCGAGAAATACCCCGCCCAGTTCTCTTCCGCCGCCATGTAGGTGTTCCAGGGCGTCACGCCGTGGGCGCAGTTGTTCACCGTGCCGCGGGTCATCGTGCCGTCGGGCGAGTACTTGGTCTTGACGTGGTCCGAGCCGCGCACCGGGCCCGCGATCTCCATCGGCGTCAGCACGGTGACCCGGCGATTGTGCGGGTCCTGCACGATGGACCAGGTGCCGTCCGCCTGCTTCGTGGTCCGGTAGATGGACACGCCATGCGCGTTCATCTCCTTCAGGACCTCGTCGTCGTCACGCTTGCCATTGGCATCGTAGACGACGCTGCGGCTGTCGATCGGCTGGCCCTTGTAGCCGGGCTTTTCGGCATGCAGGAAGCGCGGCTCGATGTATTCGTGGTTCAGCACGAGAAGGCCGTCCTCGGACGAGCCGTCGATCGGGAAGAAGTGCATCCCGTCATGGTGCTGGCCAACCTGCATGCCCTGCTCGGCCCCGCTGTTGGTCGAGCTGTAGGCGGGCATGTCGCCCAGGATCGGCTCGCCCCAGGCGCCGAGCACCTGCACCTTGTAGCCCTCGGGGACGACAACGGTGTCGTCCATGCTCACGGGGACCGCCGTGAAGCCGAGAAGCCCGCCCGCCGAGGCCGACTGCGCCAGCGCGCCCTTCGCGGTGAGGGCGTTGCCGAAAAGCCCGGTCGAGATCGCGGCGAGACCGCCCATCATGAAGCTCCGGCGCTTCACATGGGCGTCCATGACCTCATAGAAATTCGGGTTGTCCGACGTGTTGCACTGCGGTTCGTCACCGTGCTCGAAATACGGGGCGACCGTGTGGTCGGGATAATCCCGCTCGAAGTCCTTCATACCTAGCTCCCTTGGCTGAGTCGGCCGCGCGGCCCCCCGAGGCATGAGCCCGCGGCGCTGTCCTCATCGCCGCGCGGCGTAACAGTCGCGTGACGGAGCGATGGAACTTCCTTGACTTGGCCGCTCGTCAGCCGAGGCTGCCCGGCCCGTCAGCCCCGCCGGCCACGTCACGGGCCGGGGCCCCCGCCCGCGGCCGGCCCCGGCCGCGCGTCACGCGGCTGCGGGCGAGAACGTCAGGCTCGCTCCGTTGATGCAATGCAGCAGCTGGCCCTCCACCTGCAGGACATGGCCCATGTGGCCGCCGCACCGCCGGCAGTGCACCTCGATGGCCGCGAGGATGTCGAGCCCCTGTCCCGGCCCTGCCCCGTCCGGCCAGTCGATATCCATCAGGAGGGAATTGGGAACGGAATGGCGAAAGAATGCCCACCCCTTGTCGAGCGGCACTTTCCATGCCGAGGAATAGACGTTCAATTCACATCCCTTGCAATGGTATTCGCCGTCGCGCGCCTCGTCCCAGACCGCGCTCGATTTCGGCTGCTCCGTCGCCCCGAGGCGCAGGATGTTGAAATCGTGGTCGCCCAGTTGCGCACGCCAGGCCTCCGGGGTCCTCACGATCTCGTAATCGAATCCGCCATCGGCGGAAACGACGTCCGCCTGCGCCATTCGGGTCCCGGCAAGACCGCCGAACACGGCGGCACCCGTCCCGAAGAAGGCTCTCCTGTTCAGTCCACGTCCCATGTCGTCCTCCCATCTTCCGGTTCATGCGCGCGGCACCGGGCCCGCGCCGCGCCATGTCCGACCGCCTCGGCGGCGGTCGGACAACACGCAGCGCGGACCAGCGCGTCAGTTGCTGCTTTCCGCCCTGAGGATCTCCTCGATGCTGCGCTTGGCCGACTCGCCGCCGCTGCTCATCTGGGGATCGTTGAGCACGCCGATGATCTCGGCCAGCTGCGCGAGCGACAGCTCGGTCGGATCCGCATCGATGCCGTGAAGCCTGAAGGCGTTGTTGGCGTTCGTCTGGATCATGCTCAGACCGGCGAGCATCTGCGGCGCATCGACCTGCTGCGCGAACGCGCCGGCCGCGGGAAGCACAAGGGCGCCGATGAGGGCGTATTTGAGGGTCTTCATCTTCAATTCCTTCAGGGTTCTCCGAAACGCGATGGCGCCTCGATCAATTGCATTCGACGATCGAGGAGAAGATGAATTCGCCCCCAACTCGTCCATTCACTCATGCGGTCCGTTTCCATTCGTCCGCGATGTCACGCTGCCGCGAAATTAATCGGCTGTGAAATCACAAACGGATCACCCGGTTTCGCGGAATTGTGAGAAAGGCGGGGCACATCATCGACCCCGCGCGCGGAGGAGTCTGAATTCATATGTCTTTTCGCTCGACCCGGAGGCCGCCGTTCCGGCCTCCGGACCCGATTGTTTCATTCGATCAAAGAATTTTGCGCCTTCGCAGGCATTGGCCCATGTGCGAACCTCCGCGGCGTCCGGCCCCGATGGGGCTCCCCGGGTCTCCCGGAGCGCGCACCGGCCGCCTCCCCGATGGCGCACTCGCTCCGATGGCGCCCCGTGCCGGGCCGGAGCGCGCTCAGGCGACGGTGCGCAGCCACTCCATGACGGCGGGCCGGACCGACTGCGCGCCGGACGCCCGCGCCGCGTCGATCACCGCCCGCGCGTCCTCGAGGTTCACCCGCCGCAGCAGATGCTTCACCGGCCCGATCGAGGCCGGCCGCATCGACAGGGCGCGCAATCCCATGGCGGCAAGGCACAGCGCCTCCACGGGGCGGCCCGCGTCCTCGCCGCAGAAGCTGACGGGTGTCTCGGTTTCCCGGCACCGCTCCACGATCTGGCCGATGAAGCTCAGGTAGCCCGCGTTCAGCGTGTCGTAGCGCCGCCGCACGCGCTCGTTCTCGCGGTCGGCGGCGAAGAAGAACTGCTTGAGGTCGTTGCCGCCGATCGACACGAAATCGGCCATCTCGAAGAAGGCCCGCGGCGCGAAGGCGAGGCTCGGCGTCTCGAGCATCGCCCCGATCTCGACCTTCGAGGGCAGGATGTGCCCGAGCCGCCGCTCGCGCTCGATCTCGTCGAAGAGATGCTGGCGGGCTTCGGTGAACTCCGTCATCTGCGCGACGAAGGGGAACATGACGGTCAGGGGCCGCCCCTCGGCCGCCCGGATCAGCGCCTGCAGCTGCATCCGCATGACGCCCGGCTTGTCGAGCCCGACCCGGATCGCCCGCCAGCCGAGCGCGGGGTTCGGCTCGTCCTCGCGCTTCATGTAGGGCAGGACCTTGTCCGACCCGATGTCGAGCGTGCGGAACACGACCCGGCGCCCCTTGGCCGCATCCATCACCCGGCCATAGAGGGCGGCCAGCTCGCCGCGCTTGGGCACCTTCGAGCGCACGAGGAACTGCAGCTCGGTCCGGAACAGCCCGACCCCCTCGGCCCCCGATCCCTCGAGCGAGGGCAGGTCCGCCATCAGCCCCGCATTCATGTGAAGCGCGACGACCGAGCCGCATTTGGCCTCGGCGGGCAGGTCGCGCAGCGAAACGTACCGCTTCTGCGCCTCGGCCTGCATCGCCATCTTGTCGCGGAAGGCCCCCACCACCGTGTCGTCGGGGCGCAGGTGCACCACCCCCTGATCGCCGTCCACCATGATGTGGTCGCCGTTCAGCGCATCCGCCGTGATCCGGTCGGCATGGATGACGAGCGGGATCGCCCAGGCGCGCGCCACGATCGCGGCATGGCTGCCGACCGAGCCCTGCTCGAGCACGACGCCGCGCAGCCTGCGGCCGTACTCCAGAAGCTCGCCGGGGCCGATGTTGCGCGCCACGAGGATCGGGTCGGGCGGCAGCTCGGCCCCGGTCTCGGCCCCCTGCCCGGTCAGGATCCGCAGAAGCCGGTTCGACAGGTCGTCGAGATCGTGCAGCCGGTCGCGGATATAGGCGTCGGCCACCTGTTCCATCCGGGCCCGCGCCTGGCTCTGCTCCTTCTCCACCGCCGCCTCGGCCGAGAGGCCGCGCGCGATGTCCTCCTCCATCCGCCGCATCCAGCTGCGCGAATTGGCGAACATGCGATAGGTCTCGAACACGTCGCGCTGCTCGCCCTCCTCGGCGCCGCTGCCCGACAACAGGTCGTCGACGGCAAGCCTCAGCCTCTCAACCGCGCGGTGCAGCCGCTCGGTCTCGGCCACGGGGTCGTCGGCGAAGGGGTTGGTGATGACCACGCGCGGCTCGTGCAGCCAGACATGCCCCTCGGCCGCGCCCTCCTGCCCGGTGGTTCCCCGGATCATCGCCGGCTGGGTGTGGCGCGCCTTGAGCGCCGCGCCCTCGCCCACGAAGGCGCCGAGCTCGGTCATCTCGGCCAGCACCATCGCCACGACCTCGAGCGCGTAGACCTCGTCGTCCGAGAATGTGCGCGCCGTCTTCGACTGCACCACCAGCACGCCGAGCTTCTCGCCCAGCCGCTGGATCGGCACGCCGAGGAACGAGGAATAGATCTCCTCCCCCGTCTCGGGCATGTAGCGGAAACCCGGCTCCTGCGGCGCGTTGGCCGCGTTGACCGGCGCGCCGCGCCGCGCCACCCGGCCGACAAGCCCCTCGCCAAGCCGCATCCGCGTCACATGGACCGCCTCGGGCTTCAGCCCTTCGGTCGCGCAAAGCTCGAGCGTGTCGGCATCGCGGAACAGGTAGACCGAGCAGACCTCGGTCTCCATCGACGAGGCGATGAGCTGCACGATCCGGTCAAGCCGCTGCTGGCCCGCCGACGCGCCCGCAAGCACTTCGCGCAGCCGCCCGAGCAGCTTCCGGCTCTCGCTTTCCGCACGGTGGGGCATCGGGGTCCCGCGTCCTCGCTCCGGCCCGCCTCCCGTGGGCCGGGACCGGAGCCGGTTAGATCACAGACGGCGCGCGAACGGAATGACCGAAAGTGAATCCCGAGCGTTCACCTTGCGCCTGAGTCCGCAGGTTCTGGATTGTACGCGGGGTAAGGGAGAAGATCAGGGCGGAGGCGACGTGCAGCGGAAATTGCCTCGCGACACGGGCGCGGAGGTCGCCCTGAAGAAGGGCGACCCACACGTCTGATCTTGTTGTTGGATTTTCGTTGATTGGTTTAGTGGCTCGATGTCCAACCATCCCGCAAATTACTTTAAGTTCAGTCTATAAATATCTAATTTTCAATTATTTTTTACCATCGATATTCTCGCTTCGATTAACGGCCTATAGTTGAAGGTTTACGCGCCGATTTTCACCTCGCTAGATGTGGGTAAGTCGAACATCGTGCGTCTGGTCCCTCTGGTTCTAGACCTCGGTGGGGGCGCGCGCTCCCACGCAAGCGGGCTTCATCGCGCCCGCTCGAGCCCGAAGGCGTCGTGCAGCGCCTGCACGGCCAGTTCCATGTACTTGCGGTCGATCAGCACCGAGATCTTGATCTCGGAGGTGGTGATGACCTTGATGTTCACGTTCTCGTCGCGCAGCGCCTTGAACATCTGCGCGGCCACGCCCGCATGGCTGCGCATCCCGATCCCCACGACCGAGATCTTTGCGACCTCGGTGTCGGCGACGAGCGCGCGGAACGCCACCTCGCCCCGGTCGCGCGCCTCGGTCATCGCCCGCTCGGCCCGCTTCACCTGCCCCACCGGGCAGGAGAAGGTCATGTCGGTCAGCCCGCCTTCCGAGATGTTCTGCACGATCATGTCCACGTTGACCCCCGCCTCGGCGAGCGGCCCGAAGATCGCGGCCGCGATCCCGGGGCGGTCCTCGACCTCGGTCAGGGTCATCTTCGCCTCGTCGCGGCTGAACGCCACGCCGGCCACCACGTTCTTCTCCATGATCTCCTCCTCGTCGCAGACGAGCGTGCCCGCGCCCTCGCCGATCTCGTCCTCGAAGCTCGACAGGACGCGCAGCCGCACCTTGTAGCGCATCGCCAGTTCCACCGACCGCGTCTGCAGCACCTTGGCGCCGAGCGAGGCCAGTTCCAGCATCTCCTCGAAGGCGATCCTCGGCAGCCGCCGCGCCTTGCCGGTGATCCGCGGGTCGGTCGTGTAGACGCCGTCCACATCGGTGTAGATGTCGCAGCGCACCGCGCCGAAGGCGGCCGCGAAGGCCACCGCCGTCGTGTCCGAGCCCCCGCGCCCCAGCGTCGTGATCCGCCCCTCGGGGCTGATCCCCTGGAAGCCCGCCACCACCGCGACCTTCATGCCCTCGGCGAACTTCTGCAGGATGTTCCCGGTCGGGATCTCCTCGATCCGCGCCGCCGCATGGGCGGAGTTGGTCCTGAGCGGCACCTGCCAGCCCTGCCAGGACCGCGCCGGGATCTCCATCTCCTGGAGCGTCAGCGCCATGAGGCCCGCGGTCACGTTCTCTCCGCTCGACACCACCGCGTCGTATTCGCGCGCGTCGAAGAAGGCCGAGGTCTCCTCGACATGGGCCACGAGCCGGTTCGTCTCGCCCGCCATGGCCGAGACCACCACGATCACGTCGTGCCCGTTCGCGACCTCGACGCCCACGCGCTTGGCCGCGCGCCGGATGCGGTCGAGCGTCGCGACCGAGGTGCCGCCGAACTTCATCACAAGGATTGGCATCGCGCCCCCGCCGTCCCCTCACGCCTTGCCCGCAGTCGGCGCCGGATAGCCCTTCGCCTGCGCAGGCGCAAGGCCCGCCGCGCGCCCGCATGGCAAGGTGGACACGGAACTGTCGCAGAACCCGGCTACCCCCGAAAGGACATCATGCCGAGCCGCCCCGCCCCCTCCGACGCCGCCGCAGAGGCCCGCGCCATCGCGGCCGACCTCGGCCGCCTCCGCGCCACCATGGCCGAGGCCGCCGCCCGCCGCCTCGCCGAGTGGGAGGCCGTCCCCCTCCGCCCGACCTACGCCTCGGCCCGCGCCAATCTCGCGCTCTACCTCGCGCTGCGCGAGGCCGACCTGCGCCCGCTTCAGCCGCGCCTCGCCGCGCTCGGCCTCTCGTCCCTCGGCCGCTGCGAGGCGCATGTCGAGGCCTCGCTCGACGCCGTCGCGGCCGCGCTTGCCCGCCTCGCGGGCGATCCCGACCCGCCGCCCTTCGTCGATCCCCGCGCCTTCCGCGAGGGCGCGGCCGACATCGCCCGCCGGCGCGACCGCATGTTCGGCCCCGGCACCGGCGGCCGCGCGACCCGCATCATGGCGACCCTCTCGGCAGAAGCCGCCGCCGACCCCGAGCCGCTCCGCCACCTCGTCGCGGCGGGCGTCGACTGCGTCCGCATCAACTGCGCCCACGAAAGCCCCGAGGTCTGGCGCGCGCTCGCCGCCCATGCCCGTGCGGCGGGACTTGAGGCCGGCCGGCGCGTGCCGGTGTCGATGGACATCGCGGGCCCCAAGGTCCGGCTCCGCGGCGTGAAGGAGACCGGCGTCCGGTTCCACCGCGGCGACCGGTTCGAGATCGCGGCCGAGCCGGGCCCGAAACGCGACGGCCTGCGCCGCTTCGGGCTGAGCCACCCCGAGCTTCTTCCCCATCTTCTCCCCGGCGCCGCCGTCTGGGTCGATGACGGCCGGCTCCGCGGCCGCGTCGCCGCCCGCGACGGGGCGGTGGCGACCGTCGAGGTGACGGACGTCCCCGACAAGGGCGCCAAGGTCAAGCCCGACAAGGGCATCGCCGTGCCGGGCGCCGACCTGCGCATCCCCGCACTGACGGCGGGCGACCTCGCCGCGCTCGACACCGTGGTGGCCGAGGCCGACGTCGTCGCGCTGTCCTTCGTGCAGCGCCCCGAGGACGTGGCCCGGCTGGTGGACGAGATCGACCGCCGCCGCGGCGACCGCCCGCGCCCGGCGATCCTGCTCAAGATCGAGACCGGCCGCGCCGTCCGCGCGCTTCCCGACCTCATCGTGGCGGCTGCGGGCGCGGCGCCCGTCGGCGCGATGATCGCGCGCGGCGACCTCGCGGTCGACGTGGGCTTCGAGCGGCTGTCCGAGCTTCAGGACGAGATCCTGTGGCTCTGCGAGGCCGCGCGCGTGCCGGTCGTCTGGGCCACGCAGGTGCTCGACGGGCTCCTCCACGACGGGCTCGCGACGCGCGCCGAGGCCAGCGACGCGGCGCTGTCGCAGCGGGCCGATTGCGTGATGCTGAACAAGGGGCCGCACCTGCCCGAGGCGGCGGGCTTCCTCGCGGGGGTTCTGGTGCGGATGGACCGCCACCAGTCCAAGAAGGCGCCGCATCTGGCGCCGCTGGGCTCGTGGCGGCGGAGCCGCCCCTGAGAGGTCGCGGCGGAGCCGCTCCTGAAAAAGCGAAGACCCGGGCACGATGACCCGGGCCTTGCCGTGTGTAGTCTCTTGCCGAGCCTCAGGCCGCGGCGCGCTTGCGGCGGAAGGCCGCCAGTGCGCCGAGGCCGGCGATCAGCATGAGCGCCGGGGCCGGAAGCGGCACCGCCGAGACGGCGATGTCGTCGATCGAGAAGCCGTCGTTGAGCTTCGGCTTCCCGTCCTTGTCGGTGTTGGCCAGCGTGATGTGCGCGCTCGACACCGCGCCGCCGAAGTCCACGACGATCAGCTGACGGTTGCCGTCGCCCTTGCCCTTGAAGAAGACGGGGTCCGCGCCCGGCGCCGAGATCGTGATCGTCGCCTTCTGGTCCGTCGCATCGGTCAGCGTGAAGATCAGCCGGTCGAACATCGACCCGATGTCGACGAGCCACTTGATGCCCCAGGTGTCGTTGCTGTCGAGGAACTTGTCGTCGCTGGCCTTGCCGGACAGGATCGAGGTGGTGCTCGACCGCCCGTAGACGTTGCCGTCGCGGATGGCGAGCTGCGTGCCGTCGTTGCCGCCGGGGAAGCCCGGGTCCGCATCGGTCACCGTCCCGCCGCTACCCTTGCCGCCGAGCGTGGTGAAGGTGCCGACCGCGGTCGGCAGGCCGTTCACGTTGCCCTCGGCGAAGCCCTCGAAGTTCTCGACGACCACGGGCCCCAGAAGGCCGAACTGCGTCATGTAATCGGCAGCCGAGAAGCTGCTCACAGAAATCGACGCCGCCTGCGCCGCACCCGACGACAGCAAGATCGCCGCCACC
Organism: Paracoccaceae bacterium; assembly: GCA_036735505.1. GTDB lineage: Bacteria > Pseudomonadota > Alphaproteobacteria > Rhodobacterales > Rhodobacteraceae > DAINOF01. Next base: position 2,985 of record DAINOF010000073.1, on the reverse strand, counting down.
GCCAAACTCGGAAACTTCATGTACCACCCCTTCGAGCATTCAGCACCACAGTGGCGCCTCGGACCCAGCCATACTCATGCCGCAGAAAAAGGTGAATGGTCTTTGAACGTTACGGCCGTATTCTGCACCAGACGCGCAAGGTACCCCCGCCAGCGGCGCTTTGTGTTCCGTGTGGAAACGACTGTACCGCCCTGCCCGTTGCCCTGCTCTCCCCCCGGTGGTCTAATGCGCGTTCAAAGAACAAGGGACGAGCAGCATGGCCGACGATCTCCTCTCCTCGGGACGCAGTGATTCGACCTACGACGCCTCCTCCATCGAGGTGCTCGAGGGGCTGGAACCGGTCCGCAAGCGCCCCGGCATGTACATCGGCGGCACCGACGAACGCGCGCTCCACCACCTCGTGGCCGAAGTCCTCGACAACGCCATGGACGAGGCCGTGGCCGGCCACGCCACCCGCATCGAGGTCGAGCTTCACGCCGACCACGCCGTCACCATCCGCGACAACGGCCGCGGCATCCCGGTGGACCCGCACCCGAAGTTCCCCGGCAAAAGCGCGCTCGAGGTCATCCTCTGCACGCTCCACTCGGGCGGCAAGTTCGGCGGCAACGCCTACCAGACCTCCGGCGGCCTCCACGGCGTCGGCATCTCGGTCGTCAACGCGCTCTCTACCCATGTCCGCGTCGAGGTCGCCCGCAACCGCGAGCTTTTCGTCCAGGAGTTCTCGCGCGGCCTGCCGCAGGGCCCCATCCGCTCCCTCGGCCCCACCCCCAACCGCCGCGGCACCACCGTCACCTTCCACGCCGACGAAGAGATCTTCGGCCACCACCGCATGAAGCCCGCCCGCCTCCTCAAGATGGCGCGCTCCAAGGCCTACCTCTTCTCGGGGGTCGAGATCCGCTGGAAATCCGCCATCGACGACGGGGAAACCCCGCTAGAAGCCACCTTCCGCTTCCCCGGCGGCCTCGCCGACTACCTCGGCGAGACGCTTGGCGCCGCCTCCACCTACACCGACCGCCCCTTCGCCGGAAAGGTCATGTTCGACGACAAGTTCGCCGAGCCCGGCTTCGTCGAATGGGCCATCACCTGGACCCCTTCGCGCGACGGCTTCATCCAGTCCTACTGCAACACCGTCCCCACCCCCGAAGGCGGCACGCACGAGGCCGGCTTCTGGGCCGCCATCCTCAAGGGCATCCGCGCCTATGGCGAACTGGCCAACAACCGGAAAGCGCGCGAGATCACGCGCGAGGATCTCGCCGGCGGCGCCTGCGCGCTCGTCTCCTGCTTCATCCGCGACCCGGCCTTCGTGGGCCAGACCAAGGACCGGCTGTCCTCCGAATCCGCCGCCCGCATGACCGAAGGCGCCGTCCGCGACCACTTCGACACCTGGCTCGGCCAGGACCCGAAATCGGCCGGCGCCATCCTCGACTTCCTCGTCCTGCGCGCCGAGGAACGCCTCCGCCGCCGGGCCGAGAAGGAGACCGCGCGCAAGACCGCCACCAAGAAACTGCGCCTGCCCGGCAAGCTCGTCGACTGCTCCTCGGCCACCCGCGAAGGCACCGAGCTTTTCATCGTCGAAGGCGACAGCGCCGGCGGCTCCGCCAAGATGGCGCGCGAGCGCAAGACGCAGGCCCTCCTGCCGCTCCGGGGCAAGATCCTCAACGTCCTCGGCGCGGCGTCCGCCAAGCTCAACCAGAACACCGAGATCCACGACCTCTGCCAGGCGCTCGGCGTCTCCATGGGCACGAAGTTCAACGTGGACGACCTGCGCTACGAGAAGGTCATCATCATGACCGACGCCGACGTGGACGGCGCCCACATCGCCTCGCTGCTCATGACCTTCTTCTTCACCCAGATGCGCGGGATGATCGACAAGGGCCACCTCTACCTCGCCTGCCCGCCGCTGTTCCGCCTGACCCAAGGCGCCACCCGCGTCTACTGCCTCGACGAGGCCGAGCGTGATGCGTGGCTGGCCAAGGGCCTCGGCGGCCGCGGCAAGATCGACGTCTCCCGCTTCAAGGGGCTGGGAGAGATGGACGCCAAGGACCTCAAGGACACCACGATGAACCCCGCGACCCGCAAGCTCATCCGCGTGACGGTGGGAGACGAGGTGCCGGGCGAGACCGAGGACCTCGTGGAGCGGCTCATGGGGAAACGGCCGGAGATGCGGTTTCAGTATATCCAGGAGAATGCGCGGTTTGTGGAGGAGTTGGATGTTTGAGTCTCAAGGGGCAAATACAGCCGGCCGACCCAACGCCATCCATTTGAACATTTCATCGAGACGCTCTTGAGTTGATAGCTCAAGCGCCTCGTTTTCCGCATGACCCTCGCTGATCTTCTTTTCGGTCATCCAGCCCTGAAAAGTGTCATAATCGATCTTGAGCTTCGCCGGCATCGGAAGATCGCGACCTGCCTCCACGCGAAGGAATTCTCTCAATCTCTTGAATACTAACTGATAGTCGTTCCGATGAAACGCGACGTCGACTCCATTGATGTCTGACAGACATCGCTTCAGCTCATACGGTTCGCGCTCAAAGATCAGGAACTTCTTGTCGTTTGTTTCTGGGTCTGGAGCGCGGCGGCGTCCCATGTCCAGGCCAAGCTCGAACGGCATATTCATCCGAAATGTCTCGCCCTTTCGGGTTGATATTGCCCGGCTTAGGTCGTGAACTGAGAACTTGCAGCTCTCAATCAAGCTAAGGATTTTCTCAAGTCTGCTCTCTCCGGCGTCGAGTCTTTCTGAGGCCAGCCGGGGCTTCATTCCGCTGCGCACGATGCAAAACAACATTGCTTCGAGCAACGGAGAAAATTCCTCATCGAACGGACAGTTGATGAAGACAGAGCGCTCGTAATCCTGCAAAAGATCGACCTATCCCTTGGGCGGATAGGGGTCCTTTCCAAACGAACTCCGCTCGCGGATCCGACCGTCTCGACCGTGGATGTAGAGCTCGGAACCAGTCCGCTTGGCCTGTTCTCGTGCAATCTCGC
>DAINOF010000072.1:0-12731 GCA_036735505.1 Paracoccaceae bacterium | reverse complement strand
CGATGATCGCGGTCAGGAGGATCCCGAGCTCGCGCAGGATCGAGATGGCGATGAGGTCGACGACGAAGACCTCGGCGCCGAATTCGCGCAGCTGCGCGGCGCCCTGGAAGGCCAGCACGATGCCGATGAGGAAGGCCATGAGCGCCACGATGGGCACCGCCTGCACCCCCACCGCCTGGCAGTGGTGGACGAGCGCGGTGAGGCGGAACTCGGAGGGGCGGAGAATGGCGCGGCCGAGCCGGGCGACGAAGAGGCCGAGGAGCTCGGTGAAGGCCACGACCCCCGCGCCGATGCCGGCCACGCCTTCGCCGATGCCCGCGACCCAGACCCGGAGGCCGCGGGGCGGCGGGGCGGCGGCGTCGGGCGTGGGCATCCCTTCTTCGACGGTGGCGAGGATCTGCGCGACGGCCCCCCCTGCCCCGCCGACCCCGGACCCCGGGCGGGCAGCGCGCGTCGCCACGATTTCCCAGGCGATGGCGGTGTCGATGCGGGTGGCCTGACCGAGGTCGAAGCGGACCGGCGCGCCCTCGGGGAGGCCCGCGAGCGCCGTCCGGAAGCGGGGGAGGTCGTGCACGCCCATGCGGCCCGACAGCGCCACGCGGATGGCGCCGCCTTCGGGGACGATGCGGAAACTGCCCTCGGGCGGGGGGTTGGGACTGTCCATCGTCCTGTCTTGGCACAGCGCCGGGACGGAGGGAACGCCCGGCGGGCGACCCCGTTCCGGCGGGGTGACGAGACGCGGCCGCGCGGGGCGCCGCGGACTTTGGCTGTGCGGGCGCGGGCGGTCCGAGAGGCAGGCCGGCATCACGCGACCGGGGGCAGACCGCCCCGGTCGCGGGATGTGAAATGGGTGGGCTCAGCGCGCGAGGGCGACGATCTCGCGGTCGGGTCCGTGCGTGCGGTAGGCGGCGCGCATCGAGGCCAGGTCCCGGGGCGACAGGCGGTCGGCGTCCGGCCGCACCGCATGGGTGTCGTAGGCGAGGTGCATGGCGGCGACGCGGACCGGGCTCAGCCGGTCGGGGTCCATGGCGGGATCCGCGAGCGCGCGGTCGAAGGCGACGGCGATCGCCGTCAGACGCTCGGTCGGAAGCTCGTCGGTCCCGGCGAAGCCGTTGGCGGGAAGAAGGGCGGTGGCAGCGCAGAGCGCGGCGGAAATCGATCGGATCAAGGCAGATACTCCAATACTCGTGTGGACGGCTATGGCGGGAGCGTCGCCCCAGAATCGGGCCCAAATGAGACCGGTCCGCGATGGTTTTCCGGCGGGCGCCGCATCTTGCGGACGATCCGGCCGCAGATGCGGCACCGTTCGCGGTTGCAAAGCCCTGCAAAGGGGGGAAGGGCAGGCAAATCTCCTTGCGCAGCTACGACTTGTCGCTCAAACATCTGATCGGCGGGACACGAGACGACGGGTGACCGGTGCGATTTGCACCGGCTGTTTTGGGGGAACCCTGCCAAGCCATAGGAATTCTGCCTTAGAGGTTTGACATGAAACGTACTGCTTGCCCTCGCCGCGGTCCTCGCCGCGCAGGGGGCTTCTGCCGAGATCTGCGAGGGCTACGGACCGCAAACCCCCCGGGACATCACCGAAGCGGCCGGGACGAACCCGCAGCTCTTCCCGATCGCGCCGGCGTCGACCGCGATGAACCTGTGCAACATCCACTCCCACACCAACGCCGAGCACAAGGGCCCCGGCTTTTCGGTCTTTGTGGGCGCCGAGGAATACGGCGGGTACCAGTGCAACGAGACCGCCGATCTGACCGAGGCCGAGCGCGCGCTGCCCGAGGGCACGCCGGCCTACGACAAGGTAAAGCCCGGCGACACGATCGAGGTGCACTGGGTGCATTCGTCCTGCCAGGTCTCGCCCGGACCGGGTCTGGGCTCGTGCCTGTCCGACAGCTGCGCCAACCCGACGCTGCGGGTCGAGACGCAGGTGTTCCTCGTCGTCAACGACGACAGCGCGCTCGACTTCACCCAGTTCGACTACAAGGGCGATGTCGTGGACGGCTTCCACCAGCCCGCCGCGCTGCCCACGGGCACCGGCGACCCGGTCGTCTTCCGCGGCTCGACCACGGGTCCGAGCTATACCGAAGCCACCTGCTCACCCTTGCAGGTGACCTGGTCGGTGCGTCCGCAATGCGCGAAGGTCAGCTATTCCTCGCTGCAGGAGTGGGCGCGCATGAACGCCTTCGACGAGCGCAAGAGCCACGGCATCCGCCAGCTGGTGACGGCGCAAGAGCTGCTGTCGCCGATCGGCAACTGACCGGACGGGGAGAGGCGGCGCCGCGCCGCCTCTCCTCCCGCCGATCCTGCGACCGGACGTCCGTCCGGGGAGGAAGGGGGAGTGGTGAGCCGTGCTGGACTCGAACCAGCGACCCACTGATTAAAAGTCAGTTGCTCTACCACCTGAGCTAACGGCCCACTCGGGGGCGGTCGATACCCCCGGGGGGAGAGAGCGTCAAGCGCTATTCCCGGCGGCGCTTCCAAACGACCGCATGGCACGCTATATGCGCGGCCATGCGCGACGCAGGCGATCCCCAGGGCCGGCCCTTCATGAAAATGCACGGGCTCGGCAACGACTTCGTGGTCATGGACCAGCGGGGATCGGCGCCCTTCGTGACCCCTGCTCTCGTGCGCGCGCTCGGGGACCGGCACCGTGGCGTCGGCTTCGACCAGCTCGCCGTGATCGAGGCCGACCCCGAGGCCGACCTGCGGCTGACCTTCTGGAACGCCGACGGATCGGGCTCGGCCGCCTGCGGGAACGCGACGCGCTGCATCGCGGCCTGGGAGATGGCGCGGCGCGGGACCTCGCGGCTGACGCTCCGGACCGAGCGCGGCCTGCTCGAGGCGCGGGCCGACGGCGGGCTGACGGCGGTGAACATGGGGCCGCCGATCCTCGACTGGCGGGGGATCCCGCTGGCGCGCGAAGTCGACACGCTGCACCTGCCGATCCCGGGCGATCCGGTGGCGACAGGCATGGGCAATCCGCATTGCACCTTCTTCGTAGAGGATGCCGAGGCACTGGACCTCGCCGCCATCGGGGCGGCGCAGGAGCATCACCCGCTGTTCCCCGAGCGGACGAACGTGCAGGTGGTCTCGGTCCTCGGGCCCGACCGGCTGCGGATGCGGGTGTGGGAGCGGGGCGTGGGCGTCACGCTCGCTTCGGGCTCGTCCTCCTGCGCGGTCGCTGTGGCGGCGGCGCGGCGGGGGATGACGGGGCGGCAGGTCACGCTTGTGCTCGACGGCGGCGAGATCGCGGTCGACTGGCGCGAGGACGGGGTCTGGATGACGGGCCCGACCGCGCATGTCTTCGACGGCGTGCTGACCGCCGCCTTCCTGAGCGCGCTCTGATGGACCGCACCGCGCCCGTCTTCTCGACCCACGGCTGCCGGCTCAACGCCTACGAGACCGAGGCGATGAAGGAGCTTGCGACCGCGGCCGGCCTTGGCGACGCGGTCATCGTGAACACCTGTGCGGTGACGGCCGAGGCCGTGCGCAAGGCGCGGCAGGACATCCGGCGGCTTCGGCGCGAGAACCCGGGCGCGCGCATCGTCGTGACGGGCTGTGCGGCGCAGACAGAGCCCGCGACCTTCGCGGCGATGGCCGAGGTCGACCACGTGATCGGCAACGCCGAGAAGATGAAGTCCGGGACGTGGGCCGGCCTCGCCCGCGACTTCACCGGCGCGACCGAGCGCGTGCAGGTCGACGACATCCTGTCGGTGCGCGAGACCGCGGGGCACCTGATCGACGGCTTCGGGACGCGGAGCCGCGCCTATGTGCAGGTGCAGAACGGCTGCGACCACCGCTGCACCTTCTGCATCATCCCCTACGGCCGGGGCAACTCGCGCTCGGTTCCGGCCGGCGTGGTCGTGGAGCAGGTGAAGCGGCTCGTCGACCGGGGCTATCGCGAGGTGGTGCTGACAGGCGTCGACCTGACCTCGTGGGGCGCCGACCTGCCCGGCGCGCCGCGGCTCGGCGATCTGGTGCTGCGCCTTCTGCGGCTCGTGCCGGACCTGCCGCGGCTGCGGATCAGCTCGATCGATTCGATCGAGGTGGACGAGGCGCTGATGGCGGCGATCGGGGGCGAGCCGCGGCTGATGCCGCACCTGCACCTGAGCCTGCAGGCGGGCGACGACCTGATCCTGAAGCGGATGAAGCGGCGCCACCTGCGCGACGACGCGATCCGCTTCTGCGAGGCGACGCGGGCGGTCCGGCCCGACATGACCTTCGGCGCCGACATCATCGCAGGCTTCCCGACCGAGACCGAGGCGATGTTCGAGAACTCGCTGCGGCTCGTCGGGGACTGCGGGCTGACATGGCTTCACGTCTTCCCCTACAGCCCGCGCAAGGGCACGCCGGCCGCGCGGATGCCGCAGGTGGACGGCGCCACGATCCGCGCGCGCGCGGCGCGGCTGAGGGAGGCGGGGGAGGCCGCGGTGGCGCGGCACCTTGCGGGGCTCGTGGGGCAGGTGCGCGAGGTCCTCACCGAAAACCCGCGGATGGGGCGGACCGAGTGCTTCGCCGAGGTGCGCTTCGACGCCGACCAGCCGGTGGGCGCGGTGGTGCGGACGCGGATCGTCGGCACGGCCGAAGGGGCCGCGGCGGGCGTGCCCGTCTGAGAGGCGGCGCCTGAGGGACGCCTAGCGCGTGGTCGCGATGAAGAAGCCTGAAAGCCGGCCCGTGCGGGCAGGCTCTCCGGACGGGGTCAAGGTGGCGTCGGCGCCGTAGGTGCCCGCGGCGACCTCGGCCGCCGGGCCGAAGAACCTGCCGGTCGCGGAGGTGTTGCCGAGGACGAGACCGAGGTCCTGCGCGGGGCCGCCCGCGATGCTGACCGAGGACGATCCGCCCACCGTGCCCGTGAAGCCGCCCTCGGTGATGGTGCCGTCGAGGGTCGTCGTGACGGCGAAGACGTCGTTCGCGAGACCGTCGGCGTCGAAGTCGAGCGTCTCGCGCCCGTCGAGCAGCGTGCCGGTGATGATCCCGCCCGACCCCGAAAAGATGGCCACGAGGTCCACCGAGCCGCCGCCGTCCACCCGGATGCCGGTGTCGGAGCCGTCCGGCGCGAAGTAGACGGTGGCGGCGGATGTTCCCCCGTAGCTTGCGACGACCGGCCTCGAGCCCACGGGGGTCTCGAAACCGAAGGCGGCGAGAAGACCCTGCCCGGTCGCGCCGCCCGACAGGAACAGGTACTGGGCGGCGCCGACATCGTCCCGCGTGAAGGTCACGGACCCGTCGCTGAAGGCGTCGGCACCGCTTCGGCTGAGGGTGAAGGGCGCCTGTCCCTGAAGGGTAATGATGAGGGTATCGGCATCGACGACCTCGACGGTTCCGATGCCGGTGCCGGTCGTTGCCTGCAGCGACGCGTCGCGCGTGGTCGCGACCTGGATCGGGAAGGTCCTGCCGAGGTAGTCGCCGGCCGCGATGGCATCGCTTCCCGCCAGGATGCGCCCGTCGGGCGTCATCTCGATGGCGAAGGGCCCGGTGCTGCCGCCCCCCGGGGCTTCGGCCGGAGGCGTGGAGCCGTCGCCGCTGCCGCCGCCTTCCAGCGGGGGAACGTCGAGCGGCCCGCCTGCCCCGCCGCAGGCCGCAAGGCCGATACACGACAGGGCGACCACGATCCGCGGCCGACGGCCCATCCTTCTTCCGGTAGGTCCCAACGCAAAGTCCTTTGTGCCGACTTGCCCAGGGCGAGACGGTACGTGACTTACGTCAACATAGGGTGGACAGGTGCGACGCGCTCAGCCCTTGCCGATCTTCGAGAGCTGCTTCTGGAGGTCGGCGAGCTGGCGGCGGATCTCGGCCAGTTCGTCCTTGGGCGTGGCGCCCTCGCCGTCGTCCTCGTCGGGGCGCGGTCCCGAGGGCCAGCCGGGCATGCCGCCGGTCATCGCCTTCATGAAGGCCGCCTGCTGCGCCTTCATGGCCTCGAAGCCGGGCATGGCGCCCATGGGGCTGATCTTCGACATGTTCTCCATCATCTTCGACTGCCCTTCCCGCAGCATCTCGAAGCTGACGGCAAGGAACTGCGGCACGATCGACTGCGCCTGCGTCGTGTAGGAGCGGACGAGGTCGGTCAGCACGGCGAGCGGCAGGACGCTTTCGCCCCGGCTTTCGTGCTCGGCCACGATCTGGAGAAGGTACTGGCGCGTCAGGTCGTCGCCCGACTTCAGGTCCACGATCTTCACCTCGCGGCCCGCACGGATGAAGCCCGCGATGTCCTCGAGCGTGACGTAGTCGCTCGTCTCGGTGTTGTAGAGGCGCCGGCTCGCGTACCGCTTGATGAGCAGCGGCTGGGTGTCGTCGACCATGCGGTCCTCCCGGGGGTTCGTGCAGCGCAGCAAAGCTTACGGCAGCGCATGACAAAAAGAAAGGGCGGGCCACGGAGGGCCCGCCCGAGGTGCGACGCCGGCAGGGAGGAGCCAGTCGCCGGTACTCGTACTTACTTCGCGGCGGCCGCGGCGGTGGCCTTCTTCGCGGCGGCGGTCATCTCGGTCGTCGCCTTCTTGACGGCGGCGGTCGCGTCCTCGGACATGTCCTTGCCGGCGGCGAGCATCAGTTCGACCGTCTCCATCTGGACCTTCTTCGCGATCTCGGCGAAGGCGGCCATGTGCTCGGCCGCGTACTCGGCCTGGGCCGAGGCGAAGTCGGTCACCGCCTTGCCGTAGTCGGCCGGCTCGGCCTTCACCTTGGTCACGTGGCCAAGCTGGGCGAGCGTCTCCTTCGTCCACTTGGACGAGATCTCGGTCGACTTCTCGGCGGCCTCGAGGGCGACCTTCGACATCTTCTCGGCGAGCGCGGCCTGAGTCTTGAAGAGGTCCTGCATGGAGGACATGTCGACCGGGAACGAGCCCATCATGTCCTTCATCATCTTGGTGTAGTCCTGCGATTTCGTAGCCATGGGGCTTCTCCTGCTAATGCGGGACGCGCCCGCGTTCGAACATGCCTCCATATACATGCTGCGGCGCAGCATTGCAAGAGGCATGCTGCAGTGCAGCATAAGATCTCGGCAAGGTTTCGCCGGTTCCGTCAGGTCGGCGAGACCTTGCCGGTGACATAGGTTCCAGGTGCAGTGGCGAGCACGGGATGGTCGGGGCCGCCGGGCTGCCGGGCCGGCACCTGCCGCCCCGACCGCTTGGCGAGCCAGGCCTCCCAGCGCGGCCACCACGAGCCTTCGTGGAAGTCCGCGCGCTTGAGCCAGTCGGCCGGATCGAGACCGAGGTCCTCGTTCGTGTAGTGCCCGTACTTCCGCTTGGACGGCGGGTTCACGATGCCGGCGATGTGCCCCGATTCGGAGAGGATGAAGGTCTTGGACCCCGACCCCATCCGGCGCACGCCCGTGTAGCTCGAGGCCCAGGCGGCGATGTGGTCGGTCTCGCAGGCGATGGCGCAGAGCGGTACCTTGACCTCCGACAGCCGCAGCGTATCGCCCAGAAGCGGGAAGCCGTCCTGGGCGAAGCGGTCTTCCTGGCAGAGCCCGCGCAGGTACTCGACCGACATGCGCGCGGGCAGGTTCGTCGAATCGCCGTTCCAGAACAGGAGGTCGAAGGCCGGCGGCGGCTCGCCCATCATGTAGCTGCGGATCGCGGGCGCGTAGATGAGGTCGTTCGAGCGCAGGTAGCTGAAGGTGCGGCTCATGAAGAAGGACGACAGGATGCCCGCCTCCTCGACCTCGCGCTCGATGCCGTCCACGAAATCGTCGGACAGGAACACGCCCACCTCGCCCTGGTCCGAGAAATCGGTGAGGGTGGTGAAGAAGGTCGCCGACTTGACCGATCGGTCCTTGCGCTTTTCCAGAAGCGCGAGCGTCAGCGCCAGCGTCGTGCCGGCGATGCAGTAGCCGATGGCGTTCACCTGCGCCTCGCCGGTGATCTTCTTCACCTCCTCGATGGCCGTGAGGTAGCCGTCCTCGACATAGTCGCCCATGCCGACATCGCGGTAGGAGGCGTCGGGGTTCTTCCAGCTGACCACGAACAGCGTGTAGCCCTGGTCGACGATCCAGCGTATCAGCGAGTTCTGCGGCTTGAGGTCGAGGATGTAGAACTTGTTGATCCACGGCGGGAAGATGACGAGCGGCGTGCGGCGCACCGTCTCGGTCCGGGGCGCGTACTGGATCAGCTCGAAGAGCCGGTTGCGATAGACGACCGCGCCCTCGGTGGTGGCGAGGTTCTCGCCAACCGTGAAGGCGTCCTTGTCGGCCAGCGTCACCAGCACGTCGCCGTCGTTCGCCTCGATGTCGCGCACGAGGTTCTCGAGCCCGCGCACGATGCTTTCGCCCTCGGTCTCGACCGCGCGGGCCAGCGCCTCGGGGTTGGTGCCGAGGAAGTTCGTGGGGCTGAACATGTCGATGATCTGGCGGGTGAAGTACTCGAGCCGCTTGCGTTCCTTCGCGTCGAGCCCCTCGAGGTCGGCGATGGCCTGGCCGATGGCCTCGGACGAGAAGAGATACTGCTGCTTGATGTAGTTGAAGTAGGGATGCGTGTCCCAGAGCGGGTTCGAGAACCGCCGGTCCTTCGGCGCATGGTCCTCGGCCGGCTCGAGCTTGCCCTGCGCCAGCTTGTGCTGCGCCTCGACGTAGTGGCGCAGCGACTTGCCCCAGTAGCCGATCTGGTGCTCGATGATCTTGGCGGGGTTCGCCATCATCTCGGCGATGTAGGCGGCGGCGGCCTTGGCGTAGAGTTCCTGCCCCGGGCCCTGCAGCGCCTGGCGCACGGGCCGGCGCCGCGCCAGCGCCTGCACCAGCCGCGCGGACAGTTCCTCGACCCGGGCCAGATTGGCGTCGAACCGGGCAGCTTCGCCGAATGCGACAGGATCGTCAGTTGTCATGAGAGGCCTTCCGATCTACTTTGCATGCGCAGCATTTCGCTGAGCCCGACTTTACCGGAGCGGGAACCGGGGGCAAAGCGTCGAATTGAACCGGCAGGCCCGGCAGGGGAAGGACCGACCATGCGCTACATGCTGGCGTACGATTTCTACGAGACGATGCGCAACACGAACCAGTGGCTCGGGGCGACGGCCAAGGCGCTCGGCTCGTATCCCGCCACTGGCCTCGTGCCGCACCCGGCCTTCAAGGTGCTGGCCGCCTGGGGTGACGTCACCGAGCGCGCCTTCGCCCGCATGGTGGTCAAGCCCGACTGGAACGTGACTTCGGTCGTCGGCGAGGACGGGCGCGACCATGTGGTGTCCGTGGTGCGCGAGGTCGAGAAGCCGTTCGGCGACCTGATCCGCTTCCGCGTCGCGGGCCGGCCCGAAAGGCCGCGGCGTGTTCTCCTCGTGGCGCCGATGTCGGGGCACTACGCGACGCTGTTGCGCTCGACGGTCAAGAGCCTTCTTGTCGACTGCGAGGTCTGGATCACCGACTGGCACAACGCCCGCGACATCCCCGTGTCGAAGGGCAAGTTCGACGTCGAGGACTACACGCTCTACCTGATGGACTTCATCCGGCACATGGGGCCTGAGACCCACGTGGTCGCGGTCTGCCAGCCGGTCCCTCTCGCGCTCGCCGCGACGGCCTATCTCGCGGAACTGCACCCCGAGGCGCAGCCGCGCACGCTGACGCTGATCGGCGGGCCGGTCGACCCCGACGCCGCGCCGACCGAGGTGACCGACTTCGGCCGCCGCGTGACGATGGGCCAGCTCGAGCACCTCGCGATCCAGCGGGTGGGCTTCAAGTATCCGGGCGTCGGCCGCACGGTCTATCCGGGGCTCGCGCAGCTCACCTCCTTCATCTCGATGAACGCCGAGCGGCACGGGCAGGCCTTCTTCGACCAGATCCTGAGCGTGGCAAAGGGCGACGCGTCGGAGAACGACAAGCACAACCGCTTCTACGACGAATACCTCGCGGTCATGGACATGACGGCCGAGTTCTACCTTTCGACCGTCGAGCGCATCTTCAAGGAGCGCGAGATCGCGCGGAACGCCTTCACCGTGGCGGGCCACCGGGTGGATTTCTCGAAGATCACGCGCGTGGCGGTGAAGGTGGTCGAGGGCGAGAAGGACGACATCTCGGCCCCCGGCCAATGCCTTGCCGCGCTGAACCTCCTGACCGGGCTGCCCGCGTCGAAGAAGGCCGCGCATCTCGAGCCCGGGGCGGGCCATTACGGCATCTTCGCGGGCAAGAGCTGGCGGGGCAACATCCGGCCGCTGGTCCTGAACTTCATGAACGCGAACTCGGGCGCGCCGGAGATGCGAGCGGCGAGCGCGGCCGAGTAGCGCGGCCCGGCAGCGTGGTCAGGCGCGCGCCGGCGCGACGGTCGGCCGGCGCAGGATGAGCGGCTCCTGCCGGTCGAGCCACGCGACGAGCGCCTGCGTCACCGCCTCGGGCGCCTCGAGCGTCGGCAGGTGCCCGGCCTCTTCGAGAAGGACAAGCCGCGCGGTCCAGGCCATCGTCGCCATGAACTCCTGCCGCCGCGGCGGACAAAGCCTGTCGTGCCGGCCGCCGAGGATCAGCGTCGGGATGCGCAGCGTGCGCAGCGTGCGCTGCTGGTCGGTCCGCCGCTGGAGCGCCCGCATGTGGCGGACGAAGACGTCGGGCCCGAGGTCCTGCGCCATGCGGAGGAGCGCGGCGTAGAGGTCGGCGCGCGCCTCGCCCGGGGCCAGCGCCTCGACCGGCATCGCGCGCCGCATCGCCTCGCCGAGCCGGCCGGCGCGGGCGGCGACGATCAGCTCTTCCCGGGTCGCGGCGACGGCGGGCGGATCGGCCATGCAGTCGGAGGCGAGAAGCGCGAGGCGCGTGACCCGGTCGGGCGCCTGCCGGACGATCTCGAGCGCCACGAAGCCGCCGAGCGAATGCCCCGCGAGGGCGAAGCGGGGCGGCGCGTCGGCGAGGACCGAGCTTGCCATGGCCTCGACGGTGGCGTCCTCGGCCACATGGCCGAGGTGGACCGCCCGGCCCGCCGACAGCGCCACGACCTGCGGCGCGAAGACGCGGGCATCCGACGCCAGCCCCGGCACGAGCACCACCGGCTCTGCACCCCGTTCCATGCCTCACCTGCCTCGTTTCCGTTTTCTGGAAGCCTAGCAGGGGCATAGGGACCTGCGAAGGGGCGCCGGGCCTGGTCGGCGGATTTTCGGCGGCGCTGTGGCCCGGCGACCCGTGCGGCCGGTCGGGGGGAGAGGGCGGGAGGGGGGCTGTCTGCCCCCCGCCTCCCTGCGGTCGGCCCCCCCGAGGGTATTTCCGGACAGATGGAACCGGGACGGCGGGGTCAGGCGGATGGGGGGAGGGACTCGATGCTGTCGACGATCAGGGCGAGGCAGGCCGGGGTCGAGAAGCGGTGATCGGCATCCTTGACGAGCGTGAGGCGGATGTCGGGGCCCGTCGCATGGGTCAGGAGGCCGAGCGCGACGGCGGGGTCGACGTCCGTGTCCGCCGTGCCTTGCAGAAGGCGGACCGGGAACGGCAGGGCAAGCGGCGCGGCAAGGACGAGGTTCCGGCGGCCGTCCTCGATGAGGCGGCGGGTGAAGACGTAAGGCTCGGGCGCGTAGTCGGAGGGGCGTTCGAGGAGGCCGCGGTCGGCGAGGCTCGCGCGGTCGGCCGTGGTGAAGCCCGCCTCCATCGTGGCGGTGAAGTCGGGCGCGGCCGCGATCGCCACGAGACCCGCGATGCGCCCGGGGCGGCGCGTCGCGAGGAGGAGCGCGATCCAGCCGCCCATGGAGGAGCCGACGAGGACCTGCGGGCCCTCGGTGAGCGCGTCGAGCGCGGCCGCCGCATCCTCGGCCCAGTCGCCGATCGCGCCATCCTCGAAGGCGCCCGAGGACTGGCCGTGACCCGAGTAGTCGAAGCGCAGGAAGGCGCGGCCGGTGCGTTTCGCCCAGGCCTCGAGGTGGAGCGCCTTCGTGCCCTGCATGTCCGACCGGAACCCGCCGAGGAAGACGACGCCCGGACCCGCGCCCGGGGTGCGGTGGTGGGCGATGCGGCGGCCCGAGGGGGTGTCGAGAACGGCGGGGGCGGTCATGGCGGGCTCCTTTCGTGCCGGACCCTAGCGGTGTCGGGCCGCCACCGGAAGCCATGCGCGCGCCCTGCCCTGCCCGCATGCGCCGCGTGGCTCTTGACGCGGAGCGCGCGAGGGTTCAGGAAAACGGCCGACATACCCGCAGCCGGGCGTTCCGTGGGCGCCGAACCGACGAGGAGATGAGGCCGATGAGCCTTGACCAGTCCCAGATATCGCTGACCTTCCCCGATGGCGCCGCGCGCAGCTTTCCGCGTGGCACGACACCCGGGCAGGTGGCCGAGGCCATCGCCAAGTCGCTCGCCAAGAAGGCGATCTCGGCGCAGGTGAACGGTCGGCACTGGGACCTCCAGTGGCCCATCGAGGCGGACGCCGCGATCGCCATCAACACGATGGAGGACGAAAGGTCGGCGCTGGAACTCATCCGCCATGACCTCGCCCATGTCATGGCGCGCGCGGTGCAGGAGATCTGGCCCGACGTGAAGGTCACCATCGGCCCCGTGATCGAGCACGGCTGGTACTACGACTTCGACCGGGCCGAGCCCTTCACGCCGGAAGACCTTGGCGCCATCGAGAAGAAGATGAAGGACATCATCGCGGCCCGCGATCCCGTCCGGACCGAGGTCTGGGACCGCCCGCGCGCCATCGCCCATTACGAGGCGCGCCACGAGCCCTACAAGGTCGAGCTGATCGAGGCCATTCCGGGCGACGAGCCGCTGCGGATGTACTGGCATGGCGACTGGCAGGACCTCTGCCGGGGGCCGCACCTGGCCCACACCGGCCAGCTTCCGC
>DAINOF010000071.1:0-12822 GCA_036735505.1 Paracoccaceae bacterium | reverse complement strand
GCGACACCGTCCAGTTCAACGATATCCTCATGGTCGGCGCCACCGTCGGCGCGCCCCTCGTGGCCGGCGCCGCGGTTCAGGCCACCGTGGTCGACCAGATCAAGGGCGAGAAGGTCATCCACTTCGTCAAGCGCCGCCGGAAGCACGGTTCGCAGCGTACGCGCGGCCACCGGCAAAGCCTGACGCTCGTCCGGATCACCGAGATCCTCGAAGGCGGCGCCGACGCGACCGGCGTGAAGGCCGCGATCGGGTCGGGCTCGGCCGGAACGGTCGAGACCGCGCCCGCCCCGGCCGCGAAGGCCCCGAAGAAAGCCGCGGCGAAGGCAGCCGCGCCCGCGACGGAGTAACGACAGATGGCACACAAGAAGGCAGGCGGCTCCTCCCGCAACGGCCGCGACAGCGCGGGCCGGCGGCTCGGTGTCAAGCTCTACGGCGGCCAGCACGCGATCCCCGGCAACATCATCGTGCGCCAGCGCGGCACCAAGTGGTGGCCGGGCGCCGGCGTCGGCATGGGCCGCGACCACACGATCTTCGCGACCGCCGAGGGCGCCGTGACGTTCCACACGGGTCTCAAGGGCCGCACGTTCATTTCGGTTCTCCCGATGGCGGAGGCCGCCGAGTAAGCCAAAACTCACGTATCTTTGATAGGGGGGATCGGCGCAAAAGCCGGTCCCCCTTGCCATTTCGGGAAGGTGTTCCCGGTCTCTTCGGAGGCCCGGTCTCTTTGGAGGAGAGAGACGATGAAGATCGACCAGATCGTCGACCAGCCCGTCATCGAAACGGCGCGCTTCGTCCTGCGGCCCCTGCGGAAGTCCGACCAGGGCCTCATCCAGATGTACGCCAGCGACGAGCGCGTGGCCCGCGGCACCCGCTCGATCCCGCATCCGCTGCCCCCCGGCGCGACCGAGGCCTTCGTGGCCCGCGGCCTCGCCTCGGACCGGGCCGAGGACATCTGGGTCATGGACGGCGCCGCACAGGGCCTGTCCGAGGTGCTGGGCCTCGTCGGCCTCCAGCGGATGGACCGCGGCCAGTCCGAGATCGGCTACTGGGTGGCGCCCGCGCTCTGGAACACGGGGCTCGCCTCGGAAGCCGTGCAGGCCGTGGTCGCGGCGAACCCGCACGGGGCGACGACGCTCTTCGCCGAGGTCTTCCAGGACAACGTGGCCTCCGCCCGCGTGCTCACCAACGCAGGCTTCGCCTACATCGGCGATGCCGAGGCCTTTTCGGTCGCGCGCAACGCCAAGGTGGCGACCTGGACCTACGTGCGGAAGATGGTCTGAGGTGTGGACCCCGCGGCGCCTTCACACCGTCAGGACGCCGCGCCTGATCCTCCGGCCCGTGTCGGCGGCGGACGTGCCCGCGCTCGTCCCCGCCATCGGCAACTACGACGTCGTCCGCTGGCTCGGCCGTGTGCCCTATCCCTACCGCGCCGCCGATGCCGAGGCCTTCGTCGCGGCCAACGCCGGCAAGACCGGGCGGGTCTGGTTCGCGCATGACGAGACCGGGCTCGTCGGCGGCCTCTCGATCGACGGCGAGCTCGGCTACTGGTTCCGGCGCGAGGTCTGGGGGCGCGGTTATGCGCTCGAGGCCGCCTTTGCCGCGGTCGAGGCGCATTTCGCCGACCGCCGGGCGGGGCACCTGCCGTCTGGTCACCTCCCCGGCAACGACCGCTCGCGCCGGGTGCTGGAAAAGCTCGGCTTCCGTCCCGCGGGCACGAAGGTGGTGGCCTCCCGCGCGCTTGCCCAGCAGGTGGAAAGCCAGGCCTACCGGCTCACCCGCACCGACTGGGCCGACCGCCGCCGCGCCTTGAGCGCATCCGCCCTTTGCGATAGCGCAGGGCAGGGGGCGGGGGCGCAGGGGACGGGGCGATGAAATTCCTCGACTACGTCAGGGTCACGATCCGCTCCGGCGGCGGCGGCGCGGGCTGCGTGAGCTTCCGCCGCGAGAAGTTCGTCGAGTTCGGCGGCCCCGACGGCGGCGACGGCGGCCGCGGCGGCGATGTCTGGGCGGTGGCGGTCGAGGGGCTCAACACGCTCATCGACTTCCGCTACCAGCAGCATTTCTTCGCCCGCAACGGCCAGCCCGGCATGGGCCGCAACCGCAGCGGCAAGGACGGCGACGACATCGTGCTGCGCGTGCCCGTGGGCACCGAGATCCTCGACGAGGACGAAGAGACGGTGATCGCCGATCTGACCGAGACGGGCCAGCGCGTGCTTCTGGCCAGGGGCGGCAACGGCGGCTTCGGCAACACCCAGTTCAAGACCTCGACGAACCAGGCCCCCCGCCGCGCGAACCCCGGCCAGGAAGGGGTCGAGCGCGAGCTCTGGCTGCGGCTCAAGCTCATCGCCGACGTCGGGCTGGTGGGGCTGCCGAACGCCGGCAAGTCCACCTTCCTCGCCGCCACCTCGAATGCGCGGCCCAAGATCGCCGACTACCCCTTCACTACGCTGCACCCGAACCTCGGGGTCGTGGGCGTCGACGAGGTGGAGTTCGTCATCGCCGACATCCCGGGCCTCATCGAGGGCGCGCACGAGGGCAGGGGCCTCGGCGACCAGTTCCTCGCGCATGTGGAACGCTGCGCGGTGCTCCTGCATCTCGTGGACGGCACCGCCGAGGACGTGGCCGCCGACTGGCAGACGATCGACCGCGAGCTCGTGCTTTACGGCGGGGTGCTGGCCGACAAGCCCCGCATCACCGCCATGAACAAGATCGACGCACTCGACGACGACGACCGCGCCGCCGCCCGCGCGGCGCTCGAGGCGGTGGCGGGGCCGGTCATGCTCCTCTCGGGCGTGAGCCGCGAAGGCCTGACGGAGGTCCTCCGCGCGCTCCGCGCCGAGATCGACGACGACCGCCTCCGCCAGCGGGGGCGCGACGAGGAAGACCGCCCATGGCGTCCGTAACCGCCGCCCGCCGCCTCGTCGTCAAGATCGGCTCCGCGCTCCTCGTGGACGGCGGCAGCCTTCGCTCGGCCTGGCTCGCGGGCCTCGCGCTCGACGTGGTGGACGCGCGGTCGCGCGGAACGCAGGTGATCCTCGTCTCCTCGGGCTCCATCGCGCTCGGCCGCGCGATCCTCGGGCTGCCCGCGGGCCCGCTCGCGCTCGAACAGTCCCAGGCGGCGGCGGCCGTCGGCCAGATCCGCCTCGCCCGCGCGTATGAAGAGGCGCTCGCGCCCCACGGCATCGTCACGGGGCAGGTCCTCGTCACGCTCGAGGACAGCGCGAACCGCCGCCGCTACCTCAACTCGCGCGCCACGATGGAACAGCTCATCGGCCTCGGCGTCGTGCCCATCGTGAACGAGAACGACACGGTCGCCACCGACGAGATCCGCTATGGCGACAACGACCGCCTCGCCGCCCAGATCGCGGTCACGGTGGGCGCGGACCAGCTGGTGCTCCTGTCCGACGTCGACGGGTTCTACTCCGCGAACCCCAAGCAGGACCCCTCCGCGCGCCGCTTCGACACCGTGGGCCGGATCACGCCCGCGATCGAGGCCATGGCGGGCGATCCCGTCTCGGGCCTCTCCAAGGGCGGCATGAAGACCAAGATCATGGCCGCCAAGACCGCGACGGCCGGCGGCTGCGCCATGGCGATCACGCTCGGCATCACCGACCGGCCGCTGACCGCGCTGGCGGGCGGCGCGCCGGCCACCTGGTTCCTCCCCGAAACCGACCCCCATGTCGCGCGCAAGCGCTGGATCGGCGGCATGAAGCCCAAGGGCGAGGTCACGGTCGACGCGGGCGCCGCCGCGGCGCTTGGCAAGGGCAAGTCGCTCCTGCCCGCGGGCGTCACCCATGTCGCGGGCAGCTTCGGCCGCGGCGACCCGGTCGCGATCCTCGGACCCTCGGGCGACCGGCTCGGCCTCGGCCTCACCCGCTACACGCGAGAGGAGGCGGCGCTCATCCGCGGCCGCCACACGGCCGAGATCGAGGCGATCCTCGGCCATCCGGGGCGCGCCGCGCTCATCCACCGCGACGACATGGTGCTCTGAGCATGCAGGCTTCATCTTGGCCCAAATACTCATTCCCCGGCAGCCGCAACCGTGCAAGGCTGGGACGATGAAGGACAGCGACGACATCCACGCCCTGATGGAGGGCATCGGCGCCCGCGCGAAGGCCGCCGCGGCCGATCTCGCCTTCGCCGACCCGCAGGCGAAGCGGCAGGCGCTCCATGCCGCCGCCGACGCGGTCCGCGCCCGCCGCGCCTCGATCCTCGCCGAGAACGCGACGGACATGGCCGACGCGCGCGACAAGGGCCTCTCGCCCGCCATGCTCGACCGCCTCCTCCTCGACGAGGGGCGCATCGACGGCATCGTGGCGGGCCTCCGCGTCGTCGCCGACCAGCCTGACCCGGTGGGCGAGGTCATTGCGGAATGGGACAGGCCCTCGGGCCTCCACATTGCCCGCGTCCGCACGCCCCTCGGCGTCGTGGGCGTGATCTTCGAGAGCCGCCCGAACGTCACCGCCGACGCCGGCGCGCTGTGCCTCAAGTCCGGCAATGCCGTGATCCTGCGCGGCGGCTCGGAAAGCTTCCACTCCTCGGCGGCGATCCATGCCTGCCTCGTGGACGGCCTGCGCGCCGCGGGTCTGCCCGAGGACGCGATCCAGCGCGTCCCGACCCGCGACCGCGCGGCGGTGTCCGAGATGCTCGGCATGACCGCCCATATCGACGTGATCGTCCCCCGCGGCGGCAAGGGGCTCGTGGGCCTCGTCCAACGCGAGGCGCGCGTGCCGGTCTTCGCCCATCTCGAGGGCATCGTGCATGTCTATCTCGACGCGGGCGCCGACCGGGACAAGGCGCTCGGGATCGTGCTCAACGCCAAGACCCGCCGCACCGGCATCTGCGGGGCGGCCGAATGCCTGCTGATCCACCGCGACATCGCGGACACCATCGGGCGGGAGGTCGTCCGCGCGCTGATCGACGCGGGCGTCGAGGTCCGCGCCGACGCGGCACTTCAGGCGATCCCCGGCACGGTCGCGGCGTCGGAGGACGACTGGGGGCGCGAGTACCTCGACATGATCATCGCCGCCCGGGTCGTGGGCGGCATCGACGAGGCCATCGCCCATATCCGCCGCTACGGCTCGCAGCATACCGACTGCATCGTGACCGAGGACGATGCGGCGGCGGCGCGCTTCTTCACCCGGCTCGACAGCGCGATCCTGATGCGCAACGCGTCCACGCAGTTCGCCGACGGGGGCGAGTTCGGGATGGGCGCCGAGATCGGCATCGCCACGGGCAAGATGCACGCGCGCGGCCCTGTGGGTGCCGAGCAGCTCACGAGCTTCAAGTATCTCGTCGAAGGGGACGGAACTGTCAGAACGTGACGGTCACCGCAGCCTCGCCGAACTCGAAGCGCAGCGTCCGGCCGAGCCGCAGGGCGCCGTCCCGGGCGAGGGGAAACTCGACCTCGGCCGAGCTGACCGCGAGCGGCGCCGTGGGGTCGGCCAGCGCGTTCCACAGGCCGTGGTTGATCCTTGCCCGCTCGGCCCGTCCGGCGATCCGCCACTCCGCGCCGTCCCGCTCGACGACAATCGCGCCGCCCCAGGGCAGCGCCGTCTCGATGCAGAGGATCACGAGGAACGCGAGCTTGACCTCGCGCCGCGCCCCGCCGCCCGCGCGCCACTCGATCCGGTGCCGGCCCGACCGGTCGAGCGCCGCGACGATCGCGCCGATCTCCTGCGCTCCGATCGTCTGCTCCTCGGCTGCGGCGCCGAAGGCGACGCGGAAGAACCGGATCCGGGCGTTGGCGCTTTCGACGCTCTCGGCGATCAGGGCCATTTCGGGCGTCTGCTCGAGCCCCGAGAGCGCGATGAGCTCGACCCCGTTGCCGATCGCGCCGAGCGGGCTGATAAGGTCGTGACAGATGCGCGAGCCCACGAGCGCGCCGAGGTCGGTCAGGTCGGAGACGTTCGAGGCGTCGGCGGAGGGTGCGATGGACAATGTGAACTCCCTTCTTGAACCCGGCATGCTCGTCCGCAACCCCGACCGCCCCGACTGGGGTCTCGGGCAGGTGCAGTCCAACGTCGGCGGCCGGGTTACCGTCAACTTCGAGAACGAGGGCAAGCTCGCGCTCGACGCGACCCAGGTGATCCTCGTGCCCGTCCCAGACGGACCGTGATACCATCCTTAACACATATCCTTAGCTAGGTGACAACCCTAGATTGTATACGCCCTGCCGGTTGCATCGGAGCCGTGGCTTGCCTAGAACGCGGGCACAGGCGCCAGGCGGGCCACCGATGATCGTCGACGACCCTCATCTTCATCTCCGGCTCGCCGCGACCGAGGCGGACGTGATGGCGGCGCAGCGTTTGCGCTACCGCGTCTTCGTGGCCGAGCTGGGCGGCGACGGCCCGCTCGTCGACCACGAGGCCCGGCTCGAGCGCGACGCCTTCGACGCCGCCTGCGACCATCTTCTCCTCGTCGACGACCGCCGGAACGCGGGCGCGCTCGATCATGTCGTCGGCGTCTACCGGCTCTTGCGGGACGACCAGGCGGCCGCGGGGCAGGGCTTCTACTCGGCGCTCGAATACGATCTCGCGCCGCTCCTGGTCGGCGGTCGGCGGCTTCTCGAGCTCGGGCGGTCCTGTGTGCACGCGGACTATCGCGGCGGCACCGCGATGCTGCACCTCTGGACCGGCCTCGCGCAGTATGTCCGCCGGCACGGGATCGAGGTGCTCTTCGGTGTCGCGAGCTTCCACGGGACCGATCCTCGGGCCTTCGCGCAGGCGCTGTCCTATCTCCACCACCGCCACCTCGCGCCCCCGGACCTCCGCGTGCGGGCGCGGGCGGACGGCTTCGCCGCGATGGACCTCGTCGCGCCGGCCGACGTCGACCGGCCCGAGGCGATGCGGCAGACGCCGGCGCTCATCAAGGCCTATCTTCGCCTCGGCGGCTTCGTGGGCGAGGGGGCCTGGGTCGACCGGGCGTTCCGCACCACCGACGTCTGCCTCGTCATGGACACCGCCCGGCTCGGCGCACGGTCCGCGATCTGGGCGCGGGGCGCGGCGGCGTGAGCCTCACCTGGCGGTCCGAGGACGCGCCGCCGCCGGTCCGGATCGGGGCGGCGGGCTGGGTGCGGGCGGCCTTGCGCGGCGCGGGCCTCGGGCTCGTGACCTTCGGCGGCCTCGTGCTGCTCCTCCTCCTGCGGCTCGTCGAGGCGCCGCGTCACGGGCTTTATCGCCCACGGACGCCCGCGATCACCCAAGGGGTCTGCCGGGCGGCGCTCGCGATCCTCGGCATCCGGCACGAGGTCACGGGCATCCGGATGCAGGCGCCCGGCGCGATCGTGGCGAACCACGCCTCCTGGCTCGACATCTTCGCGCTGAACGCGGCCGGGCGCGTCGTCTTCGTGGCGAAGGCCGAAGTCGCGGACTGGCCCGGCATCGGCTGGCTCGCGCGCGCCACGGGGACGGTCTTCATCACCCGCGACCCGCGACAGGCGGGGGCGCAGCAGGCGCTCCTTCAGGCGCGGTTTCAGGCGGGCCACAGGCTTCTGTTCTTCCCCGAGGGCACCTCGACCGACGGCCGGCGCATCCTGCCGTTCAAGTCCACGCTCTTCGGCGCCGTCTTCGCGCCGGGCCTGCGCGAGACGCTCCATGTCCAGCCGGTGACGGTGATCTGGACCGCCCCCGCGGGCGAAGACGCGCGCTTCTACGGCTGGTGGGGCGACATGGGCTTCGGCGCCCATCTTCTCAAGGTACTGGCCGCGCGCCGGCAGGGGGGCGTGCGGATCGTCTGGCACCCGCCGCTCCGCGTGGCCGAGGCGCGGGATCGCAAGGCGCTCGCCGCCGCCGCCGAGGCCGCCGTGCGGGCGGGGTTTCCTAGCTGGCCGGAAACAGCACCAGCGAGCGTTCGTCCCAGCTCACCCGCGTCCGGGTCCTGATGTCGAGCACCGGGCGGCCGATCAGGTTGCGCATCGAGATGCGCACGGGCTTGTCCGTGCCGTCGAGCCGGATGTCGTAATAGGTCATGTCGCCGTAGTAGACGACCTCGTCCACCGTGCCTTCGGCGACGCGGCCCCGGGGCGTGTCGCCCTCGAACAGGACCGACATCGTCTCGGGCCTTATGCCGACCGAACAGGCGCCCGCCCCGATCGTCCCGGCGCCCTGCGCGGGATCGACCCGCGCCCGGCCGAGCCCCGCCACCTCGAGCTCCACCGCCCCGTCCGCCGACATGACCGAGGCCGGCAGGAAGTTCATCACGCCGATGAACTCGGCCACCTCGCGCGTCTTCGGGCGGCGGTAGAGCGATTCGGGGTCGGCCATCTGGGCGATCTGCCCCTCGAACATGACCGCGATCCGGTCGGACATGACGAGCGCCTCTTCCTGGTCATGGGTGACGAGGATGAAGGTGATGCCGACCTGCCGCTGGAGCTTGATGAGCTCGACCTGCATGTGCTCGCGCAGCTTCTTGTCGAGCGCCGACAGCGGCTCGTCGAGGAGCAGCACCTTGGGCTTGAGGATCAGCGCGCGGGCGAGCGCCACGCGCTGCCGCTGGCCGCCCGACAGCGCATGCGCCGACCGGGTGCCGAAGCCCTTGAGGCCGACCATCCCCAGCGCCTCGTCCACCGCCTTGGCCTTGTCGGCAGCCGAGAGGGACGACCGGCGCAGCCCGAAGCCCACGTTCTGCGCGACGCTGAGGTGCGGGAAGATCGCGTAGGACTGGAACACCATGTTGGTCGGCCGCTTGTTCGCCGGCACGTCCGTCATGTCGCGCCCGTCGATCTTCAGGACGCCCGAGGACAGGTCCTCGAACCCCGCGATGGTGCGCAGCAGCGTCGTCTTCCCGCAGCCCGACGGCCCGAGAAGCGAGAAGAACTCGCCCTCGCGGATCTCGAGGTCGATGCCGCGGAGCGCGTGGTAGTCGCCGTAGTACTTGTTGGCGTTGCGCAGCTCGATGAGGGTGCGGCGGGGCTTGGGCGTCACAGGAATCCTCCGGAATCCTTCTGCCCGGCCCGCGCGATGCCGCGGCGGCGGAAGGTTTCAGCGATGACGAGAAGCAGGATCGAGGCGAGCACGAGAAGCGTGCCCAGCGCCATGACGATGGGGATCTGGCCCGGAAAGCGCATGAGGCCCCAGATGTAGACCGGCAGGGTCGGCTGCGTGCCGGTCAGGAAGAAGGCGATGATGAACTCGTCGAGCGAGATCGTGAACGAGATCAGGAGCGAGGCGATGATCCCCGGCATCACGAGCGGCAGCGTCACCAGCCGGAAGGTGGACCACTTCGTCTCGCCGAGGTCGTAGGCGGCCTCTTCGAGCGACGGGTCGAGGTTCGAGAACGAGGCGTTGAGGATGGCGATGCAGAACGGCGTGCAGATGAGCGTATGCGCGGCGACGACCGACCACTGCGCGGGCGGCAGGCCCAGGATCTGCACGATCAGCACGAGAAGCGACACCGCCACGATGATCTCGGGCAGCACGAGCGGCAGCATGATGAGCCCCATGATCCCCGCCTTGCCCGGGAAGCTGTAGCGCGTCGAGGCGCGCGCCGCACAGATGCCGAGCGTCGTGGCCAGCACGGCCGACGTCACCGCGATGGTGAGCGAGGTGCCGAGCGCGTCGTGGAGCGCCTGCACGGTGGTGAGCTCGACGAACCAGCGCGTGGTGAAGCTGTCGAGCGGGAAGGCGATGATCGTCGAGTCGTTGAAGGCGAAGAGCGGCAGAAGGAGGATCGGGGCGTAGAGGAAGATCAGGTAGCCGATCGCATAGACCCGCAGCCAGCCCCCCTTCATCGGCCCGTCCTCAGCCAGCGGCGGGTGACGGCAAGCAGAACGAGCGACAGGGCGCCCACGACCAGCATCGCGCCCACTGCCGTCGCCGCGCCGAGCGGCTGGTTGTTCTGTTCGAGGAACAGCGACTGGATCCAGTTGCCGATCATCCGCCCGCCGGGGCCGCCCACGAGCTCGGGCGTGACATAGTCGCCGACCGTCGGGATGAAGACGATCAGCACCGCCGCGACGACCCCGGGCATGGCGAGCGGCAGGGTGACGCGGAAGAAGGTCATGACCCGGTTCTCGCCCAGATCGCGCGAGGCTTCGAGAAGCGAGCGGTCGATCTTCTCGAGCGCGACGAAAATCGGCAGGATCGCGAAGGGCGCATAGGCGTGGGCCAGCGTGATGACGACCGCGTTGGCGTTGTAGAGGATGAAGGTCAGCGGCTCCTCGATGATGCCGAGCCCCTGCAGCGAGGTGTTGAGCACGCCGTTGAAGCCGAGGATCACCTTCCAGAGGAAGACCCGGATCAGGTAGGAGGTCCAGAACGGGATCGTGATGAGGAAGAGCCAGAGCGACTTCTTGCTCGGATCGACCTGGAAGCTCACGAAATACGCGATCGGAAAGGCGAGAAGCACGGTCAGCAAGGTGACCGAGCCTGCGATCAGGACGGTTCGCCACATGAGGACGGAATAGAGCGGGTCCGTGGCGATCGTGCGGTAGTTCGCGAAGGTCGGGGTCGTCTCGGCCGGGAAGCCCTGCGTCATGAAGCTGAACACGACGATGGCGAGAAGCGGTCCGGCGAGCAGCAGGAGCGCATAGAGGAACGTCGGGCTGACGAGCGCGAGACCCGAGCGGCTTTCCCTGTCCAGAGTGATTCCGATTTTCCCGCACTCCCCTTGTCGCGTCGAAAGGAAATCGAAAATCCGGCCGACCACAACGATTCATTGCGGCATGTGCCGCGCTGCGGCGCCTGGACATGACAACGGGCCGCCCCGGGGGGACGGCCCGCGCCTGATCTGCCGGTCCGGTCAGCGCTTGGAGAACTGGAAGCTCCGGCGGGCCTTGCGGCGGCCGTACTTCTTGCGTTCCACCACGCGGCTGTCGCGGGTGAGGAAGCCTGCCGCCTTCAGCGGCGCGCGCAGGGACGGATCGTAGAGCTGCAGGGCCTTCGAGATGCCGTGCTTGACCGCGCCGGCCTGGCCCGAAAGACCGCCGCCCGCGACCGTCGCCATGACGTCGAACTGGCCCTCGACGCCGGCCACCGTGAACGGCTGGCGCAGGATCATCTGGAGCACGGGACGCGCGAAATAGGCGCGGATCTCCTTGCCGTTCACGGTGACCTTGCCCGAGCCCGGCTTGATCCAGACGCGGGCGACCGCGTCCTTCCGCTTGCCGGTCGCGTAGGACCGGCCCTGGGCGTCGCGCATCGGCTCGCGCGGGGCGGCCGGTTCGGCCATCGCGGCGGGGGCGGTGCCGGCGACCTCGTGAAGCTGGTCGAGGGACTTGATGTCTTGGGCCATCTGGATCAGCTCCGCGTGTTCTTGGCGTTCATCGACTTGAGGTCGACGACTTCGGGCTGCTGCGCATCGTGCGGATGCGCGGCGCCGGCGTAGACGCGCAGGTTCGACATCTGCTGGCGGCCGAGCCGCGTGCGCGGGATCATCCGCTGGATGGCCTTCTCGACCACCCGCTCGGGATGTGCGCCCTCGAGGATCTGCTGCGCCGTCCGGCTCTTGATGCCGCCCGGATAGCCGGTGTGCCAGTAGTAGGTCTTGTCGGTGCGCTTGCGTCCGGTCATCTGCACCTTGTCGGCGTTGATGACGATGACGTTGTCGCCCATGTCCATGTGCGGCGTGAACGTCGCCTTGTGCTTGCCCCGCAGGCGCATGGCGACGATCGAGGCGAGCCGGCCCAGCACGACGCCCTCGGCGTCGATCAGGACCCACTTCTTCTCGATGTCCGCCGGGGTGGCGGTGAAGGTTTTCATCGGGTTGCCCTTGAATTCGGATCGGGCGCCGCGTGGGCGCCGTCGGGATGGGCGTGTGTCTCCTGCATTTCGGAACCCGCGTCAAGCGGCCGATGGCAGAAACTTCTTCATGAAATCAGTAGCCTGCAAATAAGGTATCTGAATACCCCACCCCAATCCCCGTCACGGTCGCCCGCGCGCTCAGTCGATCCGCCGCCGGAAGACCAGCGACTCGACCGTGTAGACCAGGATGGCGACCCCCACGGCGCCCAGCGCCGCGATCCCCAGAAGGATGATCGCGTCGACCGGGCCGCCCATGTCGGCGATGCGCGAATTCGTGACCCAGAGCACGAAGGCCACCGCCGCCACCGCGCCCACCGGCATGAAGAGCTGCGCGATCAGGAACTTGCGCCAGCCCACATGGCGGTCGCGCACCAGCACGAAGAGGTAGAGCGCGGTGATGACCGCGGCGGCGGCGACGAGTGCCCAGAACAGGCCCGCGCCGAACATGTCCTGAAACACCGCGAGCAGGGTCTCGAGCGTGAGTTCCTTCATGGTCCGTCCTCCTCAGGCCTTGCCGCGCAGCATGGCGTTGTACGTGGGTTTCAGCGCCACTTCCTTCATCAGCCAGCTGATCCACAGCTCTTCGAGCGGGGCGATCATGCCGGGGAAGGAGGGCACGAGGTTGTCCTTGTAGTCGAACTCGACGAGCATCGCCCGGCCCACGCGGGTGATGAGCGGGCAGGAGGTGTAGCCGTTGTAGGTCTCGGTCCCCTCGCGCCCGGCGATCTCGGCCACGAGGTGATCCTCGATGACCGGCACCTGCCACTTCACGCTGGCGGCCGTCTTGCCCTTGGGCACGCCCGCCACGTCGCCCACCGCGAAGACGTCGGGGTAGCGGGCGTGGCGCAGTGTCTGAGGGTCGACCTCGACCCAGCCCTGCCCGACCCACTTGTCGGCCCAGGGCAGGGGCGAGTTGCGGATCACCTCGGGCGCGCGCATCGGCGGGATGATGTTGGTGAAGTCGTAGGTCCGGTCCTCGAGCCCCTCGGGCGTCTCGAAGGTCAGGACGCGGCGGGTCGGGTCGATGGCCTTCAGGACCCGGTCGTGCACCACGTCGATGCCGCGCTCGCCGTAGAGCATC
>DAINOF010000070.1:0-12897 GCA_036735505.1 Paracoccaceae bacterium | reverse complement strand
CCGAAGCAGGTCGAGGGCGACGGGCGCACGCCCGAGGGCGACTTCATCATCGACCGCCGCAACCCGAATAGCGACTTCCACCTGTCGATCGGCATCTCCTACCCGCAGCCGGGCCACGTGATGGCGGCGCGGGAGCTCGGGCGGGGGGCCGGGGGCGACATCTTCATCCACGGCGGACCGCGCCCCGGGCGCGACCGGACCGGGCCCGACTGGACGGCGGGCTGCATCGCCGTCACGAACGACGAGATGGAGGATATCTATGCGATGGTGCGGGTCGGCACGCCGATCAGCATCTATCCCTGACCCATCACGAGGGTCCACCAGATCTTGCCGTTCGGCTCCTGGTACCAGTCGAAGCCCATCTGGGTGGCGCGCCGATCGAGGATGACCGCGCGCGAATCGGCAGTGTTCATCCAGGCGGCCAGCGTCTCGAGCTCTGATTCGTAGGTCTCCGAGATCGTCTCGCCGATCAGGCGGCCCTGATATCCGACGCGGACCAGCCGATCGATCGGCGAGGACCCGTCCGAGCCGAAGTGCCAGGGCCGGTTCTGCACCGACATGTCGCGGGAATGCGTGGCGGCTGCGGCCCGCAGGCGGGCGTTGGCCTCCACGGGGGGCGCGCCGGCGGCCTGCCGCAGCGCGTTCACCGAATCGAGCATCCGGAACTGGATCTCGTTCGTCTGCGCGGCCCGGATCTGGTAGACCTGCGGCAACGGCCTCCCATCGGGCCCGACCGCCGGGGGCGGCGGCGCGCAGGCGGCGAGCACGGACATGACGAGAATCGGTGCGAGGAAAGGACGCGGCATCGAGGACCCCTTGCGATCCGCCTGCTCATAGCTTCATGTTCCGCGCTGTTCAAACCCGGTGGTGGAACGAGCTTGCGCTGACACCGGTTTGATTTGTCACTGAGGCGCCGGCGCCATACTCTCGCGACCGTAGGCCGCTGTCGTTACCATGGAGGTGTCCAGACCATGTCCAAGATCCTGTCCACCCTGAGCCGCCGGAGGTTCCTTGGAACGGCTGCACTGGCCGGAGGCGCGCTCGCCATGCCTGCGGTTGCGCGGGCCCAAGAGCTTCCCGATACCGTCGAATTCAACCCCGCTCTGTCAGAAACCGTGCGCCGCAACGCCTCG
Organism: Paracoccaceae bacterium; assembly: GCA_036735505.1. GTDB lineage: Bacteria > Pseudomonadota > Alphaproteobacteria > Rhodobacterales > Rhodobacteraceae > DAINOF01. Next base: position 11,764 of record DAINOF010000070.1, on the reverse strand, counting down.
AGCTTTCGCGCGCTCGACTGGCAGCCCTATTTCTCGGACCTTCGCGGTGGCGTCGTTCTCGTCGACATCAACTCGCGTGCGCTGCACTACTGGTCCGAGGATGGGGCGACCTACCGCCTCTATCCCACCAGCGTGCCGCTGTCGGAGGATCTGACGCGCCGCGGGCGGACCTCGGTCACCTACAAGGACCCAAGCCCCGACTGGCGGCCCACCCCCGCGATGAAGGTGCGCAACCCCGAATGGCCGGACTACGTGCCTCCGGGGCCTGACAACCCGCTGGGCACGCGGGCGCTGCACCTGTCGTGGACATACTACAGGATCCACGGGACGCATGACACGCGCAAGATCGGGCGCCGGTCGTCCAATGGCTGCATCGGGCTCTACAACGAGAACATCGAGGAACTGTACGAACTGGCCCGAGTCGGCACCCAAGTGTTGCTGATATGACCACAACCCCATGTTTCGAGCGGGAATCCGCGAAAACCGGATTTGCTTCGGGCGAAGGATGCTGCTTATACATGGGGATGAGGCACGGATCATGAATCCCGTCGCCGTCCTCAACTTGCCGGAGACGGGGAACCTTTTGGAGGGAACAATGAAGAAACTCGTTCTTGCCGCCGCTCTTGCCGGTGCCGCGTCGACCGCCTTCGCTGGCGGCATCTCGGAGCCGATCATGGAGCCGGAAATCATCGTCGAGGAAACGGCGGGCACCACCGCCGGTGGCATCGTTGTGCCGCTGATCCTCCTCGCGCTGATCGCCGCGGTCGCTGCGAACAACTGATCGTCTCTTGCGAGACACGAAAAAGGGCGGCAGATCCTGCCGCCCTTTCTCGTTTCCGCCAGTCGAAGGGTCAGTCGACCCAGCCCGACAGGTTGTCCTCGATCACCTTCACGAGCGCCGCGACATGCGCGTCATCGTCGTTGAGGCAGGGAATGTAGGTGAACTGCTCGCCACCGGCGTGCTCGAAGCTTTCCCGGATCTCTTCGTTGATCTCCTCGAGCGTCTCGATGCAGTCGGCCGAGAAGGCGGGCGCGATCACCGCGATGCGCTTCCTGCCTGATTCGGCGAGACGCGCGACCTCTTCGACCGTATAGGGCTTGAGCCATTCCTCGGGGCCGAAGCGGCTCTGGAAGGTGGTCACGATCCGGTCCTTGTCCCAGCCCAGCCTTTCGCGCAACAGGCGCGTGGTCTTCTGGCACTGGCAGTGGTAGGGATCACCCTCCATCAGATAGCGCTTGGGCACGCCGTGGTACGAGGCGACAAGCACGTCGGGCTTCGTCTCGTGCGCGGCGTAGGCCCGTTCCACCGACTGCGCCAGCGCCTCGATATAGACGGGCTCCTCGAAATAGGCCGGTACCGTGCGCACCGTGGGCTGCCACTTCTCGTCCATCATCGCGCGGAAGAACTGGTCGTTGGCGGTGGCGGTCGTGGCGCCGGCGTATTGCGGATAAAGCGGGAAGAAGACGATCCGCTGGCAGCCCTTCGCGGCGAGTTCGCGCACCCTGGAGCGGGTCGAGGGATTGCCGTAGCGCATGCAGAAGTCCACGACCACGTCGTCGCCGTAGCGCTCGGCGAGACGCGCGCGGATCTTCGCGGTCTGTGCCTTCGTTATCGTCATGAGCGGGCTTTCGTTCGCCTCGTGATTCCAGATCGACTTGTAGTTCTTGCCGGACGAGAACGGCCGCTTGGTCAGGATCACGAGCTGGAGGAGCGGTTGCCAGATCCAGGGGCTGTAGTCGATCACCCGGCGGTCGGACAGGAATTCGTTCAGGTAGCGGCGCATCGACCAGTAGTCGTAGCCGTCGGGCGTGCCGAGGTTCGACAGGAGCACGCCGATTCGCTGCCGCGGAACCGGCGGATGATCCGCGGGCAGATGGGCGAGGTGCGCCTCGGCGCCCAGGTCCTCGCCCAAGGCGTCGCGCTGCGACCGTGCATCGAGCATCATCCGCGTTCCAGTTCGGTTCAGGGGGCCTACGGTCACCTCGGACATATGATCGTTTCCCGCAAGGTCAATCGTGCCGCGACGCGACCGGGTCGCCAGCCGGAAGCTCGCGCGCGCCCAGCGCATCGGCAAGCCGCGCCGTGGCCGAACCCGGCCGCAGCGGCTTCTGCTGGGTCTCGGCCGGCGCCCAGCCGGTGAGGAAGACAAGGTCGAAGGTGGCGCGGACGCGCCCCTGTCCGGTCCCATAGGCGCTTGAATAGAGCCGCATCGCCTCTGCAAAAAGCCGCCGCGGCGGGGTCCGCCGGTGCCGTGCGTCAAGCGCGTTCGTCTCGCCCATCGCGCGCAGGTCGCGGATCAGGTCGCAGGGCGTGCCGTAGGTGACATCCTGCGTCACGTTGTCCGCCACCGGCAGCGCGAAGCCCGCCCGCTGCAGAAGCGCGCCCAGATCGCGGATCTCGCCCATCGGCAGCACCCGGGGCGACAGGCCCCCCGTGACCGCCGCCTCGGCCTCGGCCAGCACGGCGCGAAGCTCTGCCAGCGTCTGCCCGCCGAAGCAGACGCAGATCATCAGCCCATCGGGGCGCAGCGCGCGCCGCGCCTGCACGAGCTGGCCTGTCGGATCGTTCGCCCAGTGCAGCGCCATGGCGTGAAGCACCAGATCCTGCGCCTCGGGCCGCAGGTCGAGGATGTCGTCGTCGGGCACGACCCGGGCACCGGGAAACCGCGCCTGCCAGAAGGCGGGATGCCCGGTCACCACGGCGATGTCGGTAAACCGCCTGTTAACCTCGGCAAGCCTTTCCTCGATCTCGTCGGCCGCGAGCGCGTGCAGGAACAGCGCGCCCTCGTCCGTCGCCCGGCGGCGGCGTCGGTCGAGGGTGAGGCGGTCGGTCAGGACGTTCGGGACAGACATGGACCCGAGATAGGTCGGAAGGCGGACGAATGCAAAGCGTGCTCCGGGCGCTCTACCCGCCCCAGTGCATTTCCTGCGGCGGCCTCGTGGAGGAAAGCGGGTCGCTCTGCGGCGCGTGCTGGCAGCAGACGCCGTTCCTCGGCGGCGCCGTCTGCGACTGCTGCGGCGCACCGATGATGGGCGCGGCGGTCGCGGGCGACCTCTGCGACCAGTGCCTGACGATCGCCCGACCGTGGAGCCGGGGGCGCGCGGCGCTCGCCTATCGCGACAACGGGCGGCGGCTTGTCCTCGCGCTCAAGCATGGGGACCGGCTGGACCTTGTCGAGCCCGCGTCGCGCTGGATGGCACGGGCGGGCGCGCCCTTCCTGCGGGAGGGGATGCTGGCGGTCCCGGTCCCGGCGCATCGCTGGCGGCTTCTCTCCCGGCGCTACAACCAGGCCGCCGCGCTTGCCCAGGCGCTGGCGCGGATCGCGGGGCTCGTCTATGTGCCCGAAGCGCTCGTCCGCCTGCGGCGCACCCGGGTGCAGGACGGCATGGGGCAGGACGCGCGGTTTGCCAACCTCGCGGGCGCCGTCGCGCCGCACCCCCGCAACGGCTGGCGGCTCGCGGACGCCGATGTCGTCATCGTGGACGACGTGATGACCTCGGGCGCGACGCTCGCCGCGACGGCCGAGGCCGCCCGGGCGGCGGGTGCAAGGGAGGTTTGCGTGCTGGTGCTGGCGCGCGTCGCCAAGGAGCCCTAGATTGCCATGGTCCCGTCCAGCGGATCGGCATCATGAAAGACATCGAGATCTACACCACCTCCACCTGCGGCTTCTGCCACGCGGCCAAGCGGCTGCTGGCCTCGAAGGGCGCGAGTTTCCGCGAGATCGGCGTGGGCGGCGACCCGGCGCGGCGGCAGGAGATGATGCGCCGTTCGGGCCGCCAGACCGTGCCGCAGATCTTCATCGGCGGCGTCCATGTGGGCGGCTGCGACGATCTCTACGCGCTCGACCGGGCCGGCAAGCTCGACCCGATGCTTGCGGTCTGATGCGGGCGGGCCTCGTCCAGCTCTCGTCCTCGGACGATCCCGAGCGGAACCTGCCGGTGACCCGCGGACTGGTGCGCGAGGCCGCGGCGGCGGGCGCGACCCTTGTCCTGACGCCCGAAGTGACGAACTGCGTCTCGTCGAACCGCGACCGGCAGCGCGCCGTGCTCCGGCACGAGGAGGACGACCCGACGCTCGCGGCGCTGCGCGAGGATGCGGCGGCGCTCGGCATCTGGCTGCTGATCGGCTCGCTCGCCATCAGGACGCATGACGCGGACGGCCGCTTCGCCAACCGGTCTTTCCTGATCGCGCCGGGTGGCACGGTCGCCGCGCGCTACGACAAGATCCACATGTTCGACGTCGAGGTATCGGCGGCCGAGACCTGGCGCGAATCGGCGGGATATCGGCCGGGGACCGAGGCGGTCGTGGCGCCGGCGCTCGGCACCCGCATCGGCCTGACGGTCTGCTACGACCTGCGGTTTCCGCAGCTTCATCGGGCGCTTGCCAAGGCGGGGGCCGAGGTCCTGACGGTGCCCGCGGCCTTCACGCCCGTGACGGGTGCTGCGCATTGGGAGGTGCTTCTGCGGGCGCGGGCGATCGAGACCGGGTGCTTCGTGCTGGCCCCGGCCCAGTGCGGCGCGCACGAGGCCGCCGAGGGGCCCCGGCGGCGGACCTGGGGGCACAGCCTGGCCGTGGCGCCCTGGGGCGAGGTGCTGGCCGACGGCGGTGAGGCGCCGGGCGTGACGGTCGTGGACCTCGACCTCGGCGCGGTGCGGGAGGCAAGGCGCCGCGTGCCGGCGCTCTGGCACGACCGGGCGTTCTCGGGCCCCTGATGGCGGACCCGGCCGATCCGCTCGCCGCGGCGCTTTTCAGCGAGATCTTCATGGCCGATCAGCTGGCCCGGAACCGGCTGAGCAAGGTCCTGCCCAAGGGCATGGAACTGAGCCATTTTTCGGTCCTGAACCACCTTGCGTGGCTGAGTTCCGAACGGACGCCCGCGCAGCTCGCCCGGGCCTTCCACGTCACGCGCGGGGCGATGACGAACACGCTCGGCCGGCTCGAGTGGGCGGGCCATGTCCACATCCGCCCCGACTGGGACGACGCGCGCCGGAAATGGGTGTCGATCAGTCCGGCCGGTCGCGCCGCCTGTGATGCGGCGCTGGCCGTGATCACGCCGATCCTCGCGGAAGTCGTGCAGGACATCGGCGCCGAGAAGGTGCGCGCGGCGCTTCCCGTCCTCCGCCAGGTCCGGGTCCGGCTGGGCGAAGGCGGGCAGGGATAGAGCCTCGATCCGCCGTATGGAGGGCGTATGGCTCGCGTATGGAAACCGTATGGCTGCCGGTCAGGCAGGCTTCACCGAGGCGGTGACGTAGTTCACGCTCAGGTCGCGGTCCGACAGGCGCCAGGACCAGGTCACCGGGTTGAAGACGAAGCCCTTGCGGTCCACCGGGTCGAGCCCCGCCGCCGTCAGCATCGCGCAAAGCTCGTCCGGCGTGATGAACTTCCGCCAGTCGTGAGTGCCCTTCGGCAGCCAGCGCATGACGTGTTCCGCCCCGACAATCGCCAAGGCAAAGCTCCGCGCGTTGCGGTTGATCGTCGAGCAGATCATGAGCCCGCCGGGCGTCAGGAGCGTCTGGCAGGCCGTGAGGTAGCCCTGCGGGTCGGCCACATGCTCGACCACCTCCATGTTGAGGACGACGTCGAACCGCTCGCCCACGGCGGCGAGGTCCTCGGCCGTGGTGTGGCGGTAGTCGATGTCGAGCCCCGAGCGTTCGGCGTGGATCTGCGCCACGGGGATGTTGCGGGGGGCTGCGTCGGCGCCGACGACCGTCGCGCCAAGCCGCGCCATCGGCTCGGACAGGAGCCCCCCGCCGCAGCCGATGTCTAGGAGCCGCAGCCCCTCGAAGGGACGGGCGGCGTCGAGGTCGCGTCCGAACTCGGCCGCCACCTGGGCGGTGATGTAGTCGAGCCGGCAGGGGTTCAGCATGTGCAGCGGCTTGAACTTGCCCTCGGGGTTCCACCACTCGTCCGCCATCGCCTCGAACTTGGCCACCTCGCCGGCATCGACGCTTCCGGTTGCACTCTGCATCGTCTGCTCCATCTTCATAGAACGGGGCGCCAGCCCATGGCGGGGCGAACCGGGCCGTTATATAGGTCGGTCATGGACAAGGTGGCAGGTCAAAAGAACGCGGGCCAGTTCCTGTATCCACAGGTCGACCCGTTCGACCAGCGGATGCTGGACGTGGGCGACGGCCATCGTGTCTATCTCGAACAGTGCGGAAACCCGCATGGCGTGCCGGTGATCGTGCTGCACGGGGGCCCCGGCGGCGGGTGCAGCCCGGCGATGCGGCGCTACTTCGATCCCGCGCATTACCGCATCATCCTCTTCGACCAGCGCGGCTGCGGCCGGTCTCGCCCGCACGCGAGCGTCGAGGCCAACACGACCTGGCATCTCGTCCGCGACATCGAGGCGATCCGCAAGGCCATGGGCGTCAGCCGCTGGATCGTCTTCGGCGGAAGCTGGGGAGCGACGCTGGCGCTGATCTATGCGCAGACCCACCCGACGCGCGCGCTCCACCTCGTTTTGCGCGGCGTGTTCCTGATGACGAAGCGCGAGCTCGACTGGTTCTACGGCGGCGGCGCCGGGCAGTTCTGGCCGGACGTGTGGCAGCGGTTCCTCGAGCCCATTCCCGAGGACGAGCGCGGCGACCTGATCGCCGCCTATCACCGGCGGCTGTTCTCGGGCGACCTCGCCATCGAGACCCGGCATGCGCGGGCCTGGGCGAGCTGGGAGAACACGCTGGCGTCCATCGAGAACGACGGGCCGGGCGGCGAAAGCCCCGCGGAATACGCCCGCGCCTTCGCGCGGCTCGAGAACCACTACTTCATCAACGGCGGCTTTCTCGAGGAAGACGGCCAGCTTCTGCGCAACATGGACCTTCTCGAGGAGGTGCCGGGAACGATCGTGCAGGGCCGCTACGACATGATCTGCCCGCCCGTGTCCGCCCTGCGGCTGCACGAGGCCTGGCCACGGTCGCGTCTGGCGATCGTCCCGCGGGCGGGGCATGCCCTGTCCGAGCCGGGGATCAGCGCGGAACTCGTGCGCACGACCGACCAGCTGCGGCGGACGATCCGGGCCTGACGGATGCTGGACGGGGTTGACCAGGGCCGCGCGCGGCGCGGAGGTGAAGGACGGCGATGCGGCGTCTGAGCAGACGGGAGCTTCTGGGTCTTGGCGCGGCGGCGGGCATGGTCGCCGCCTCGGGCGCCTCCGTGGGCGCCGTCCCCGAGCGGGGCGGGTCGCTGCGGCTCGGGCTTGCCGGGCGGCCGATGGGGCGCTTCGACGGCCGCCAGCCCTTCGACCCGATCATGCGCGTCCTTGGCCATGGCGCGGTCTTCGACTGCCTGACCGAAATCGCGGCCGACGGCGCGCTTCGGGGCGAGCTCGCCACCGGCTGGGAGGCGAGCCCCGACGCGCGGGTCTGGACCTTCGGGCTGCGCGAGGACGCGGTCTTCCACGACGGGCGCCCGTTCGGGGCCGAGGACGTCGCGGTGACGCTCCGGCTGCACATGGCGGCGGGCCGGGGGCTTGGGGCGCGGATCGCGCAGGTTCGGCGGACGGGGCCGTTCGAGGTGCAGATCGGGCTGCGCGAGGGTGTGCTGGCGCTGCCGTTCCTGCTGTCGGACCCGCAGTACATCATCCTGCCCGCGCATGCGTTCGAGACGGCGATGGCCGAGGGGAACGGGACGGGGCTCTACCGGATGGAGCCGGGGCGCACCCCGGCCCGCGCCGTCCTGCGCCGCGTCGAGCCGCATCGGCGCGACGGTCAGGCCGGGTGGTTCGACCGGGTCGAGGTCCTGGCGCTGCCCGATCCGGCCGCGCGGTTCGAGGCGCTGCGGTCGGGGCGGGTGGATGCGGTGAACCTTGCCGATCCGGCCTGGGCCGAGCCCTTCCGGCGGCACGGCCGCATCGCGCTGGCCGAGGTGGCCGGGCATGGTCATCTGGAACTGGCGGTGGAGGGCTGTGACGGCGACGAGAGCCGGCGCATCGCGGCGGCGGTGGCGGCGCGGCTTGACCGGCCGTCGCTCCTCCGCGACGCCTTCGGCGGGCGCGGCGTGGTCGAGCCCGCGCAGGCCGCCCCGGCCGTGGCGGGCAGGGTCGCGGTCGTCGCGACTCCCGAGCGCGTACCGGGGGCGCCCGCCGTGGCGCGCGCGATGCGCGCGGCGGCGCGCGCGGCGGGGCTCGAGGTCGTGGCCGGGGCGTCCGTCCGGATCGTGGCGCGGCTGCGCCCCGGGCGGCCCTCGGCCGACTGGCCGGTGCCCGACACCGGGGCGGCGCGGCAGGTGGCGCTGCGGCCCGCCACGCTCGTCGCCCATGCCGCGCGGCTCCGCCACGGCCCGCGGATCGGGACGCTCTGGGACATGGATTCGGCCCGGATTGCCGAGCGCTGGTGGTACTCCTGACGACTTTACGCAAGCTCTAGGCTTTTTTCCGCCCGCGGCGTCGGCGATCCTTCGCCTTCTCCATATTGGCCCTCTTGTCGCCGCATTCGGACGTATGGTCTTGTCCCCGTGGGGGAAGAAAGCAGATTGCAGGGGTCCATGAAGACGAACCTAATCGGGGTCGTCGTCGGGGTTGTCATCGCCATCGCTGCCACGACGGCGTCTGCTTGCACGAAGGATATCCCGGCGGGGGCCCATCAGGTCGTCTCTGCCCGGGTGGATCAAGGGCTTCTCGATGCGGCCGTCCGCGCCGAGGTCAACTATCATCGCTGCCGTGCGGGTCTGCGCCCGCTCGGGCCGGCGCAGACCGGGCTCGTCGAGGTCGCGGCGGCGCACAGCCGCTGGATGGCGCAGTCGGGCAACCTGTCGCACCGCAGCACCGTGCGCGGCCAGGCCTCGCTGTCCGACCGCATCCGCGCCGCCAACGTCGAGGCGCGCAAGGGGGCCGAGAACATCGGGATGGTGCACCGCTACCAGATCGACAACCGGCACTTCCGCATCCTCGACAGCGCGTCCTGCAGCTTTGCCAGCCAGCAAGGCGAGGCGTTGCCCGCGCACAGCTATGCGAGCCTTGCGCGGCATGCGGTCACGCTCTGGATGAACTCGGACGGGCACCGCCGCAACATCCTCGACCCGAACGTGACGCGGGTGAGCACGGCGGCGGCCTTCGGCGAGGGGCAGTACTGCGGGCGGTTCTGGCTGACGCAGAACTTCGTCGGCTGAGCCCGCGCGCCTTCAGCGCGGGGCGCCGTAGCGGGCCATGAACATCTGGACCGCACCGCGGATAACGCGGTCGATCTCGTCGTCGGTGAATTCGGACTTGAGGCCGAACACCAGCGGCGCGTGGATCGAGGCCTTGCAGAGCTCGGGGAACTGGTCGGCAGCGAGCTCGAGGTCGTCGATCACGAGCTGCCCCCGCGCGACGGCCTCGCCGAGATACTGGACCATCATGTTCCGCAGCATCATCGGACCCGAGGCGTAGAAGGCGCGCCCCAACTCGGGGAAGCGGTCGCTTTCGGCCACGCACATCCGGTAGACCTGCCGGCCGAGCGGCGAGATGAAGAACCGCGTCATCCGCGCGGCGGCGTCGTGGAGCACATCCTCGGGCGGACCCGAGAGCGCGATCCGCTCGCAGGCGGCCTCGGCCTGGCGGCTGCATTCCGTCTTTGCGACCTCGAGGAACAGGAGCCGCTTGTCTGGGAAGTAGCTGTAGAGCGTGGCCTTCGAGACCCCCGCTTCGCGGGCGATCTCGTCGACGCTGGCGCCCTCGAACCCGTCGCGCATGAAGATCGTGCGGGCCCCCTCCAGCACCTGCCCGACCTTGCGTCCCTGTCGTCCGATTTCCTGCGGTGCGTTCATCTGGTCTCTGGCTCCTCCCGTCCTGCATATAAACTGCACGGTTCAGTTCGTTCAAGGGCAGGGGTCCGGATCGGCCCTTTCATCGATTGGCGGACATGCTGGGCCGGGGCTTGCCCTGGCCGATGCCGGAGCTAGATTAGACTTATTCTAAGACAGGGAGCGGACCGCATGATGCTGTCCTTCGCGCAGCGGCGCAGGTTCCGGGATCTGAGCGAACAGGAGATCCTGGCCCTCGCCATCTCGTCCGAGGAGGACGACGCGCATATCTACCGCACCTATGCCGAACGCCTTCGCGGCGACTACCCGGCTTCTGCCGCGATCTTCGACGGCATGGCGTCCGAAGAGGACGGGCACCGCCGGCGGCTGATCGCCAAGCACCGCGAGCGGTTCGGCGAGTTCATTCCGCTGGTCCGGCGCGAGCATGTCTCGGGCTACTACGCGCGCCGCCCCGTCTGGCTGACCGAGACGCTCGGGGTCGAGCGGATGCGCGAGGAAGCCGAAGGCATGGAGCGGCAGGCCGAGGCTTTCTACCGGCAGGCGGCGGGCCGGACCTCGGACGCCGGGACCCGGGCGCTCCTGGGCGATCTCGCCGCCGCCGAGGCGGGGCACACCAAGAAGGCCGGCGTGCTCGAGGCGCAGCATCTCGACGGGGACGAACGGTCCCGGGAAGAGCGGGCCGCGCATCGGCAGTTCATCCTGACCTGGGTGCAGCCGGGGCTTGCCGGCCTGATGGACGGGTCGGTGTCGACGCTCGCGCCGATCTTCGCCACCGCCTTCGCGACGCAGGACCCCTGGACGACGTTCCTCGTGGGACTCGCGGCCTCGGTCGGCGCGGGCATCTCGATGGGCTTCACCGAGGCGGCGTCGGACGACGGGCGGATCTCGGGGCGCGGCTCGCCTGTGAAGCGCGGACTGGCCTCGGGGGTGATGACCGCCGTCGGCGGGCTCGGCCATGCGCTCCCCTATCTGATCCCGGACTTCTGGACCGCGACCACCGTCGCGCTGATCGTTGTCTTCGTCGAGCTCTGGGCCATCGCCTGGATCCAGAAGCGCTACATGGAGACGCCGTTCCTGCGCGCGGCCTTCCAGGTCGTGCTGGGGGGCGGGCTGGTGCTGGCGGCCGGGATCGTGATCGGCAGCGGGTAGCGGCGGGAGGAAGGGGGCCTTCTGCCCCCTCTTGGCCCGTCCGGGCCAATTCACCCCCGAGAGTACTTGTCCCAAGATGAAGCCGGTTTCGCTTGGCCGGGAAACCGTCTAGGGCTGCGGCGCGATGGTGCCCGTGCTTCTCCAGACCCTGCCGTTCTTCGCGGTGATCGGCCTTGGCTATGTCGCCGGCCGGACCCGGTTCTTTCCCGACGAGGCAACGGCCTGGCTGACCCGCTTTGTCTTCTACTTCGCGCTGTCGGCGATGATCTTCCGCTTCGCGGCGAACCTGTCTCTGGGCGACCTCCTGACCCGCGATTTCGTGCTCGCCTACCTGTCGGCGACGGCGGCCGTCTATGTGGTCATGGCCACGATCAGCCTTCTGCGCGGGCGGGGGATCGAGGAGGCGGCGATCGAGGCGCAGTGCGGCGTGATCGGCAACGTGGGCTTTCTTGGCCTGCCGATGCTCGCCATGCTGCTGGGCGAGGCCGCGATCGGGCCGGTGATGGTGGTGCTCGCGATCGACGTCACCGTGTTCGGGAGCCTCATCGTCATCCTCATCACCGGGCGGCGCGACGGGCGGGTGTCGGTACGCATCCTCGGCTCGGTCCTGAAGGGGCTCGCCACCAACCCGATGATCGTGTCGCTTGTCGCGGGCTTTGCCTGGTCGGCGCTTCAACTCCCCATCCCGGGGCCGTTCGACGCGTTCCTCACGCTTCTCGGGGCGGCCGCGACGCCCGGCGCGCTGTTCGCGATCGGCGCTTCGCTTGCCTCGAAATCGGCCGAGCGGCTGGGCGTGGCCTTGTGGCTCTCGACCTCGAAGCTCGTGCTGCACCCCGCGGCGGTGGCCTTCGCCGCGCTGGTGGTCTTTCCGGTGGA
>DAINOF010000069.1:0-12929 GCA_036735505.1 Paracoccaceae bacterium | reverse complement strand
GGGGCCCGGCTTCCAGATGTCGAAGAGCCGGAACAGCACGAAGGCCCCGACCCAGCCGGGCCATGGGAAGACCCAAGGATCGGCCCCCCCGAGCCACAGCCCCGCCGACAGCGGCCAGAGCGCGATCCACATCCCCACGACTTCGTCGACGACGATCTCGGAGGGGTCCTTGTCCGCGCTCCCCGCGATCTCGCGCCCGATGGCCCAGGTGCCGAGAAGAAAGGCCGCCGCCGTGGCGATGGCGAGCGCCGGAAAGCCGCCGAGCCCGTGCAGCAGGAACGCCAGCGGAAGCGCCGCGGCCGAGGCCCAGGTGCCCGGGGCGGGGCGCAGATACCCCACGTAGAGGAAGGTCGTGACGAGGCGACTCATCCCGCCACCAGCGTCACGCTCGCCAGCGCTGCGATTCCCTCCTCGCGGCCGGTGAAGCCCAGCGTCTCGGTCGTCGTCGCCTTCACGCCGATGCGGCCGGGCTCGAGGTCCATGATCTCCTCGAGCCGGGCCTGCATCCGTTCGGCATGCGGCCCGATCTTCGGCCGCTCGCAGATCAGCGTCACGTCCGCATTGGCGATGCGGTAGCCGCGACGGGCGGCGAGCCGGACCGCATGGATGAGAAACAGCGCGCTGTCGGCGCCCTTCCACTTCGGGTCCGATGGGGGGAAGTGGCGGCCGATGTCGCCTTCGGCCAGCGCGCCGTAGATCGCGTCGGTCAGCGCGTGCATGCCCACGTCTGCGTCCGAATGGCCGACGAGGCCGCGCCCGTGCGGCAGCCGCACGCCGCAGAGCACCACCGCGTCCCCCGGTCCGAAGGCGTGCACGTCGAATCCGTTGCCGGTGCGGATGTCCATCGCGTCCCTCAGAAGCCGTTCGGCCCGGGCAAAGTCCTCGGGTGTGGTGATCTTGAGGTTCCGTTCCTCGCCCGGAACGATCGCCACGTCCAGCCCTGCTGCGCGCGCGACCTCCACATCGTCGGCCGCGCCGCCGCCGTGGCGCCGGTGCGCGGCGAGGATCGGCCCGAATCGGAACCCCTGCGGAGTCTGCGCGCGCCAGAGGCCGGTGCGGTCGAGCGTCCCCATCACCCGCCCGTCGGTGCCGCGCCAGAGCGCGTCCGAGACCGCGAGCGCGGGCGCGGCCGCGTCGGCGGTGGCGAGCGCCGCCACGACCCGCGCGATGAGGTCATGGCTGACGAGCGGGCGCGCCACGTCGTGGATCAGCACGAGCTCGGGCGCGAAGGGCACCAGCGCCTCGAGCCCCGCCCGCACGCTCGCGTCCCGCGTCGTGCCGCCCGTGGCCACCGAGACGTCCGGATGGGCCGCGTAGCCCGGGGCGAACCCCATGTCGTCTTCGTTGAGCACGAGCGCGATCTGCCCGACATGGGCAGAGGTCCGGAAGGCGTCGAGCGTCCAGGCGGCGACGGCGCGCCCGCCGATGCTGCGCCATTGCTTCGGCAGGCCTCCGCCCGCGCGAAGGCCGCGCCCGGCAGCAACGATCACGGCGGCAACGGTCATCCCGGTTCCCTCGGTCCCTCCGAATGTCTATGGTCTGCGCGGCATCGTGACAATGCTCGCGCCGCGACCGTCGCACATGCCTAAATCTTGAGCGAACGGCGCGGGCTGCAACGGTTCAGGGATCACGGCATTTGCCATTTGCCTGCGCGCAGGATAGCTCAGGACGGTCTGCACAAGGATTGGGCATTTGGGCATACAAGTGGCAGGCACCGCGCTCCGAAGTCCGGTGCTTCTCGCCCCGATGGCGGGGATCACCGACCTGCCGTTCCGCCGACTCGTCGGGCGCTTCGGCGCGGGCCTCGTGGTGAGCGAGATGGTGGCGAGCCAGGAGATGGTCGAGGCGCGGCGCGGCACGCGCGAGCGCGCCGAGCTTGGCGCCGATGTCGAGGGCACCGCGGTCCAGATCGCCGGCCGCGAGGCCCGCTGGATGGCCGAGGCCGCGCGCATGGTCGAGGACATGGGCGCGCGGATCATCGACATCAACATGGGCTGTCCGGCCAAGAAGGTCGTGAACGGCTGGTCCGGCTCGGCGCTCTTGCGCGACCTCGACCATGCGCTGACGCTCGTCGAGGCGGTCGTGGGCGCCGTGACGGTGCCGGTGACGCTCAAGACCCGCCTCGGCTGGAACGACGCCTGTCATAACGCCCCCGATCTCGCCCGCCGGGCCGAGGCTGCGGGAATCGCCATGATCACGATCCACGGCCGCACGCGGTGCCAGTTCTACAAGGGGACGGCCGACTGGGCGGCGATCTCGGCCGTGCGCGCGGCAGTCGCTGTTCCCGTCATCGCGAACGGCGACATCACCTGCGCGGCCACGGCCCGCCGCGCGCTCGCCGATTCGGGCGCGGCCGGCGTCATGGTGGGGCGCGGCGCGCAGGGGCGGCCCTGGGCGCTTGCCGGCATCGCCGCGCGGCTTGCCGGACGGACGCCGCCGCCCGCGCCCGCAGGCGCCGCGCTGGCCGATCTGGTGGCCGAACACTACGAGGACATGCGCGCCTTCTACGGCCCCGAGCTTGGCGCCCGCGTCGCGCGCAAGCACCTCGGCTGGTACATGGACGCGGCCGGAACCCCCGCGCCCCTCCGCCGCGAGGTCCTGACGGACGCCGACGCCTCCCGCGTCCGCGCGCTCCTGCCTGTGGCGCTCGGCCACTACGCCGAGGCCGCATGAAGACCTTCGGCGAAAAGCTCTGGGCCTCGCTGCCCGTCCCGGCCTTCCTGCTCGACCCCGGCGACGTCATCGCCGAGGTGAACCTCGCGGCCGAATCCTTCCTCAACACCTCGGCCCGGTCGCTCAAGGGCGCGCCCGTCTTCGACAAGCTCGCCATCGACGCGCCGATCGAGGAAAGCTTCCGCCGCGTCCGCACCGACCAGGCGATGCTGTTCATCAACAACGTCGACGTGAGTTCGGGCGACAAGCCGCCGGTCCAGTGCAACATGCAGATCGCGCCGATGATCGGCATGCCGGGCTTCGTCCTCCTTCTCATGGAGACGCGCTCCGTCGCCGACCGGCTGGGGCGCGCGCATTCCGCCAAGTCCGCCGCCAAATCCGCCATCGGCATGGCCGAGATGCTGGCGCACGAGATCAAGAACCCGCTCGCGGGAATCACCGGGGCGGCGCAGCTTCTGTCGATGAACCTCGAGGGCGAGGACCGCGACCTGACCGACCTCATCGTGGGCGAGGCGCGGCGCATCGTGAAGCTTCTCGGACAGGTCGAGCAGTTCGGCAACCTGAGCCCGCCCGAGCGGCGCGCGGTCAACATCCACGATCTGCTCGACCGCGCCCGCAAGACGGCGATGGTGGGCTTCGCCGCCAACATGCGCTTCATCGAGGAATACGACCCCTCGCTGCCGCCGACCTTCGCGGACGGCGACCAGATGCTGCAGGTGTTCCAGAACCTCCTCAAGAACGCGGCCGAGGCGGCGGGGAAGGGCGGCGGCATGATCCGCATCCGCACCTTCTACGAGATGTCGCTGCGGCTTCGCCGCAAGGACGGCACGCAGGCGAGCCTGCCGCTCCAGGTCGAGATCATCGACGACGGTCCGGGCGTCCCGCCCGAGATCGCGCAGGAGATCTTCGAGCCCTTCGTCTCGGGGCGCGAGAACGGCACGGGCCTTGGCCTCGCGCTCGTGTCCAAGATCGTTTCTGAACATGACGGCTGGATTTCGGTCGACTCCGTGCCGGGACGCACGGTCTTCCGCATTTCCCTGCCGGTAGCCCCCAAGGACCCCGGAGGACACTAGATGGACGGCACGGTTCTGGTCGCCGACGACGACCGCACGATCCGCACGGTTCTGACGCAGGCTCTCACGCGCGCCGGCTGCAAGGTGCACGCGACCTCGTCGCTCGTCACGCTCATGCGATGGGTGGAAGAGGGCAAGGGCGACCTCGTCATCTCGGACGTGATCATGCCCGACGGCAACGGGCTCGACCAGCTGCCGAAGATCGCGCTCGAACGGCCCGGCCTGCCGGTCATCGTGATCTCGGCGCAGAACACGATCATGACGGCGATCCAGGCGGCCGAGGCCGACGCCTTCGACTACCTGCCCAAGCCCTTCGACCTGCCCGACCTGATGAAGCGCGCGGCCCGCGCGCTCGAGGTCAAGCGCCGGGTGCCCGCGCCGCGCCTCAAGGAGCCCGCGCAGTCCGACGACCTGCCGCTCGTCGGCCGCACGCCCGCGATGCAGGCGCTCTACCGGCTCGTGGCGCGGGTGATGAACACCGAGCTTCCCGTCCTCATCACCGGCGAATCGGGCACGGGAAAGTCGCTGATCGCCCGCGCGATCCACGACTTCTCTGACCGCCGCACGCTGCCCTTCGTGATCGCGGGCGCGGGCGAGCTCGCCTCGATGGAAGGGCCCGCCACGGTGCTGAGCCGCGCCAGGAACGGGTCGATCCTGTTCGACGAGGTGGGCGACCTCGACGACGAGGCGCAGGCCCGCATCGTGCGGATGCTCGACAGCCTGACCGACAACGGCCCGCGCATCATGGCCACGAGCCAGGCCGATCTCGCCCTGCGGATGGAGGAGGGGCGCTTCCGGCAGGACCTGTTCTTCCGCCTGGGCGGTGTCGCGGTGGCGGTGCCGTCCCTGCGCGAGCGGGTGGACGACATCCCGCTTCTGGCCGAGCACTTCCTCGCCCGTGCCGAACGCGACGGCCTGCCGCTCCGCCGGTTCGACGGCGCGGCGCTCGACCTCGTGCGCGCCTACTCCTGGCCGGGCAACGTCCGCCAGCTCGAGAACACGATCCGGCGGCTCGTCGTCACCGGCTCGGATGAGGTGATCGGCCGGGCCGAGGCCGAGGCGGTCCTTGGCAACCAGCCCGCCGTCGAGCCGCTGGTGGGCGGCGGCGACGGCGAAAAGCTCGCCGCCTCGGTCGCCAAGCACCTGCGTCGCTACTTCGACCTGCACGGCGGCGCGCTGCCCGCGCCCGGCCTCTACCAGCGCATCCTCAAGGAGGTTGAGACCCCGCTCATCGAGATCGCGCTCGACGCCACCGGCGGGAACCAGGCGAAATGTGCCGATCTGCTCGGGATCAACCGCAATACCTTGAGGAAGAAGATCACCGACCTCGATATCCGCGTGACACGGCGCCGCAAGTTGATGTAAAAGAGCCACACAAGAGTGGCATGATCGCGTCAGGCGGAGGCCACCGATACAGGCGGTCGCCGTGCGAATCGTGCGGCACATCACACGAGGGCAGTGCCTTTGGCGGGCGCGTCACGACGGGCGACATGGGAGCGTCTGCTCCGTCTGAGGCGATTGCGGCGTCTGCGGAACGTGGCGACCCTCGGCCTCGTCGTGCTCGGGCCGGTGCTCGCCCTGGTGACCTTTCTCGTCCTCGGGCCCTTGGACCGCGGCGCCTCGGCGATGGCGCTTCGGCTCGTGCTGCTGGCCGATCTCGTCTACGTCCTCGTCGTCGCCACGCTCGTCCTCGGCACGATCGCGCGGATGATCGCGGCGCGGCGGGCGCGGTCGGCCGGCTCGCGGCTTCACCTGCGGCTCACCGGGCTTTTCGCGCTGATCGCGCTGATCCCCACGATCATGGTCGCCGTCTTCGCCGGGCTCACGGTCAACGTGGGCCTCGAGGGCTGGTTCTCGGACCGGGTGCGGCAGGTGGTGGGCGCCTCGCTCGCCGCGGCCGAGGCCTACCGCGAGGACGAGCGCGTGGCGCTGATCGAGGATGCCGAGGCGCTCGGCGCCTTTCTCGACGCCGCCCGGCGGGACAGCGTCTTCGTCACCGACGGCACCCTGCGCCAGCTTCTGGGGCAGGCGCCGAGCGTCGTGCAGCGCGACCTCCTCGCCGCCTACGTGATCGACGGCACGGGCGAGATCCGGGCGCGCGGCGAACGATCCTACCTCTTCAACTACGATCCGCCCGCGCCCGGGGAGATCGCCCGCGCCCGCGCCGGCGAGCTTGTGCTGATCGAGGACATCCCGCGCGACGAGTTCCGCGCGCTCGTGGCGCTCGAGGCCTTCCCCGACCGGCTTCTCTTCGTGAGCCGCACGGTCGACGGCCGAATCCTCGCGCTTCTCGACGAGGCGCAGGAGACCGCGCGGCTCTACATCCAGCTCGAAAGCGAGCGCGGCCGGCTCGTCTTCGAGTTCGGCCTTCTCTACCTCGGCTTCGCCGTCATCCTCATCCTCGCCGCGATCTGGCTCGGGCTCTGGTTCGCGGAACGCCTGTCCCAGCCCGTGGGCCGGCTCGCCGGGGCGGCGCAGCGGGTGGGCGGCGGCGATCTCGAGGTGCAGGTCCCCGAAGAGGACGGCGACGACGAGATCGCGATGCTGGGGCGGCTCTTCAACCAGATGACGCGCCAGCTCAAGGGCCAGCGCGAGGCGCTTCTGGACACCAACCGCCAGATCGAGCGGCGGCGGCGGCTGTTCGATTCGGTGCTGTCGTCGGTCACCTCGGGCGTCATCGGCCTCGACGAGTCCGGCATGGTCACCTTCGTGAACCGCGCGGCCGAGCGCATCCTCCACGGCGGCGGGATCGCCGGCCGCGACCTTCCGCTCGCCGAGGCCATTCCCGAATTCGCGCCGCTTCTCGCCCGGTTCGCCGCGACGCGCGTGGACGCGGTGCAGGAGGAACTGCGCCTCACCCGGGGCGGCAAGGTGGAAACGCTCCTCGTCCGCATCGCGCCCCGCCGCGCGGCCGAGGGCCGGCTCGAGGGCTATGTGGTCGCCTTCGACGACGTGACCGACCTCGTCTCGGCGCAGCGCATGGCGGCCTGGGGCGACGTCGCCCGCCGCATCGCGCACGAGATCAAGAACCCGCTGACCCCGATCCAGCTGTCGGCCGAGCGCATCCGGCGCAAGTTCGGCCCTCGGCTCGAACCCGCCGAGGCCGAGGCGCTCGCCCAGTACACCGACGTCATCGTCCGGCAGACGGGCGACCTGCGACGGATCGTCGACGAGTTCTCGCGCTTCGCACGGATGCCCGAACCCGACCGCCGGCGCGAGGATCTCGTGGCGCTCGTCCGCGACGCGGCGACGCTGCAGGAAGAGGCGCTGGGGGCGACCGACCTGACCCTCGAGCTTCCCGACCGGCCGCTTTTCGCCGACCTCGACGCCACCATGATCGGCCAGGCGCTCACCAACCTTATCAAGAACGCCGCGGAAGCCATTGAGGCGCTTGTGGATCGTGGTGCGCCCGAGGGCCACCGCCCGCGCATCGCGATCCGCCTGTCCGATCAGGGCGACAGCGCGCGGCTGACCATCTCCGACAACGGCATCGGCCTGCCCGCCGATCGCGCGCGGCTCTTCGAGCCCTATGTGACGACGCGCGACAAGGGCACGGGCCTCGGCCTGCCGATCGTCAAGAAGATCGTCGAGGAACACGGCGGAACGCTCGTCCTCACGGATGCCGATCCGCTCGACGCTACCGGCCGGCGCGGGGCGCGGGCCGAGATCACGGTGCCGCTTCTGGCGGCTGACGCAAGACCGGACCCGAGGGAACCGGCAAGGGAAAGAGGCATGGCATGACCGACATTCTGATCGTCGACGACGAACGCGACATCCGCGAGCTCATCTCGGACATTCTCAGGGACGAGGGCTACGAGACGCGCACCGCCGGCAATTCCGACGACTGCATGGCCGCGATCAACACGAGCCCGCCGGCGCTGATGATCCTCGACATCTGGCTCAAGGACAGCCGGATGGACGGCATCGACATCCTCAAGAGCGTGCGCCGCGACAACCCGGACGTCCCCGTGGTCATCATCTCGGGCCACGGCAACATCGAGATCGCGGTCGCCGCGATCAAGCAGGGCGCCTACGACTTCATCGAGAAGCCCTTCAACATCGACCAGCTCATGGTGGTGATCGGCCGCGCGATGGAGACCGCGCGGCTCCGGCGCGAGAACTCGGCGCTGCGCCGCCGCGACGTCACCGCCGCGGTGATGGTGGGGGCGAGCCCCGCCTTCCGCGGCTTGCGCGCCCAGCTCGACAAGGTCACGCGCTCGAACGGCCGCGTCATGCTGTCGGGCCCGCCGGGCTGCGGCAAGGAGACGGCCGCGCGCTACATCCATGCCGGCTCCGAGCGCGCCGAGGGTCCCTTCGTGACGGTAAGCTCGGCCTCGATCGAGCCCGACCGGATGGAAGAGGTGCTGTTCGGCCGCGAGAGCGCGGCGCGGGGCGTCGAGCCCGGCCTTCTCGAACAGGCCCATGGCGGGGTGATCTACTTCGACGAGGTGGGCGACATGCCGCTCGGCACCCAGTCGAAGATCCTCCGCGTGCTCACCGAACAGCAGTTCCTGCGCGCCGGCGGCGCCGACAAGGTGCGCGTGGACATCCGCGTGATCTCGTCGACGAACCGCGACCTCGAGGCCGAGGCCCGGGCGGGCCGCTTCCGGCAGGAGCTCTTCCACCGCCTCAACGTCGTGCCGATCCGCGTGCCCTCGCTCGAGGACCGGCGCGAGGACATCCCCGGTCTGGCGCGGCATTTCCTCGAATCCTTCAACCGCGAGCAGGGCCTGCCGCTCCGGGCGCTCGGCGAGGAGGCCGAGGCGCTTTTGCAGACGATGTCCTGGCCCGGCAACGTCCGCCAGCTGCGCAACGTGATCGAGCGGGCGCTGATCCTCGGCCCCGACCGGGGCCCCATCGCGGTGTCCGAGCTTGTGACGCAGGATGCCGCGCCGCGCGAGGAAGGCCGGCTCGGGCTGTCGGGGTCCTTCGCGACGCTGCCCCTGCGCGAGGCGCGCGAGCTCTTCGAGCGCGAGTATCTGCTCACCCA
This sequence comes from Paracoccaceae bacterium, assembly GCA_036735505.1. GTDB lineage: Bacteria > Pseudomonadota > Alphaproteobacteria > Rhodobacterales > Rhodobacteraceae > DAINOF01. The sequence continues at coordinate 4,193 of DAINOF010000069.1, read as the reverse complement.
GATCAACCGCTTCGGCGGCAACATCAGCCGCACGGCGACCTTCGTGGGCATGGAGCGCTCGGCGCTCCACCGCAAGCTCAAGTCGCTCGGCGTGATGACGACCAGCAAGTCGGGCGCCCGGGTCGCCCATGTGGACGTCGAGGAGGTCTGACCACCCCCCTGGCCTCCCCGCGCGACGCTCGACCGCAGGCGGCGCCCGAGCCGAAGGCGCGGCACGCGCCGGAGGCGAGACAGGGGATGTCGCGCCGGCAGGCGCGTCCGCTGGACGGGACTCGTTGACTTTCCGCGCGGCCCTTCCCTAGATCGGGGCGCGCGGGCTGGCTTGGGGGCGTGATGAAGATCATCATCTGCGGCGCAGGCCAGGTCGGCTGGCAGATCGCGCGCCAGCTCTCGGGCGAGCGCAACGAGGTCACCGTCGTCGACACCAACCCCGATCTCGTCCGCCGCGCGGCCGACACGCTCGACGTCCAGGGGATCGCGGGTCACGCGAGCTACCCCGACGTGCTGGAACGCGCGGGGGCGCGCGACGCCGACATGGTGATCGCGGCGACCCATTCCGACGAGGTGAACATGGTCACCTGCCAGGTGGCCCATTCGGTCTTCGGCGTTCCGCGCAAGATCGCGCGGCTGCGCGCGCAGTCCTACCTCACCGCGATCTACTCCGACCTCTACCGCCGCGACCACATGCCGATCGATGTCGTCATCTCGCCCGAGCGCGAGGTGGCCGAGGCCGCGCTCCGCCGCCTCTCGGCGCCCGCGGCCTTCGACACGCAGGTCTTCCTCGACGGGCAGGTGCAGCTTCTGGGCATCTCGCTCGACGCGGACTGCCCGGTGCTCAACACGCCGCTCCGGCAGCTCACCGACCTCTTCTCGACGCTGCGCGCCATCGTCGCGGGCGTCCGCCGCAAGGGGCGGCTGTTCGCGCCCGAGGCCGGCGACCAGCTGTTCGCACATGACCAGATCTACGTCTTCTCGCACCGCGACGATGTGAACCGCACGATCGAGGTCTTCGGCAAGACCGTGAAGCGGCAGGAGCGGGTGATCATCATCGGCGGCGGCAACGTGGGCCTGTCGGTCGCCCGCGCGCTCGAGGCGCGGGCCGAGCGGGTGCGCACCAAGGTCATCGAGAAGAGCCGCGCCGCGGCCGAGCGCACCGCCGACGCGCTCGAACGGACGATCGTGCTGCATGGCGACGGCCTGTCGATGGAGCTTCTCGCCGAGGCGGGCGTCGAGCGCGCGGACGCGGTGCTCGCCGTGACCGACGACGACAAGGTGAACCTTCTTTCCGCGGTGCGGGCCAAGCAGGCGGGCGCGGGCATGACGATCTGCCTGATCAACGACCCCACGCTCATCCCCCTGATGGAGCCGCTCGACATCGACGCCTACATCAACCCGCGCCAGACCACCGTCTCGTCGATCCTGCGCCACATCCGGCACGGCCGCGTGCGGGGGGTCTATTCCATCGGCGACGCCGAGGCCGAGGTGATCGAGGCGCAGGTGCTCTCGACCTCGCCGCTCTCGGGCCAGACGATCCGCGAGGCCGACTTCCCCGAAGGCGTGCTCGTCGGCGCGGTGCGCAAGTCCACCGGCAAGATCCTGAAACCCGAAGGGAACACCCGGATGGAGGAGGGCGACGTGGTCGTTCTTTTTGCCATGTCGGCCGACGTGCCCGAGGTCGAACGCCTGTTCCAGGTCTCGATCGACTTCTTCTGATGCTCGCGCGGCTTCTCGACCTGCCGTTCCTGGTCCTTCTGATGGGGATCGGCGCCGCGTCGATGGTCGTCCCGTCGGTCCATGCCGCGGTCGTCGCCGACCACGCCACTGCGCGCAGCTTCTTCTACTCGGGCCTCCTGTTCCTCGTGCTCTTCGCCTTCATCGCCATCGCAACGTCGAACCGGCCGGTGCGCCAGCAGGGGCGCAGTCATCTCCTGGCGCTCGTGGCGGCCTATACCGTGCTGCCGCTGATGCTCGCCGTGCCGTTCCACGACGCGGTGGCGCCCACGCGGTTCCTCAACGCCTACATCGAGATGGTGTCGGCCTTCACCACCACGGGCGCCACGCTTTACGAGCCTGCCCGGCTGCCTGACTCGGTGCATCTCTGGCGGGCGCAGGTGGGCTGGATGGGCGGCTTCTTCGTCTGGGTCACCGCCATCGCTGTGCTCGCGCCCTTGAACCTGGGCGGCTTCGAGGTGCGCGCCTCGCGCGGGCTGGGGCAGGGGGCGACGGCCACCCAGATCGCGCGGGTGGCCAATACCGCCGAACGCCTGCGCCGCTTCTCGCTCCAGCTTCTGCCCCTCTACCTCGGCCTGACCGCGATCCTGTGGTTCGGGCTCGTCTTCGCGGGCGAGCGGCCCTTCGTGGCGCTCTGCCACGCGATGTCGACGCTGGCGACGAGCGGGATCTCGCCGGTCGGCGGGCTCGGGGGCGCCGCCTCGGGCGTGGCCGGCGAGGCGATGATCCTGTTGTTCCTCGTCCTCGCCCTCAGCCGCCTCACCTATGCCCGCGAGGAGCGGCCCGAGGGCTGGCGGGCGCTTCCGGCCGACCCCGAGCTCCGGCTCGGGCTTTCCATCGTGGGCGCGGTCGCGCTTCTCCTGTTCCTGCGGCACTGGGCGGGGGCGCTCGAGCGGGCGGGCGAGCGCGACGTCGCAACCGGGCTCGAGGCGCTCTGGGGCAACCTCTTCACCGTCGCCTCGTTCCTCACCACCACGGGCTTCGTCAGCACCGACTGGGAGGTGGCGCGCGTCTGGTCGGGGCTCGAGGCGCCAGGGCTCATCCTGATGGGACTGGCCGTCCTCGGCGGCGGCGTCGGGACCACGGCGGGGGGCGTCAAGCTCTTCCGGGTCTACACCCTCTATATCCACGGCCGGCGCGAGGTGGACCGGCTGGTGCATCCCTCGTCCGTCGGCGGTTCGGGCCCCGTCGCGCGGCAGCTGCGCCAGCAGGGGGCGCCTGTCGCCTGGATCTTCTTCATGCTCTTCGCGCTCTCCATCGTGATCGTGATGAGCGCGCTGGCGCTCGCCGGGCTGGGCTTCGAGCCGTCGCTCGTGCTCACCATCGCGGCGCTGTCGACGACCGGGCCGCTCGTCGAGGTCGCCGGCGGCGCCGCGCTGCGGCTCGATCTGCTGAGCGACGCGGCCAAGGCCGTCTTCGCCGCGGCCATGGTGATCGGCCGGCTCGAAACGCTGGTGCTCATCGCGCTTCTCAACCCCGAGTTCTGGAGACGCTGAGCAGCTGCGGCACAAACTTGCGTAACGGACTGTTTTCGGGGTGGAATCTCTGGCCGAGCCATTCCATACTGCGCATGCTGCACCTGCGCATCACCGCGGGAACAAGAAGAAAAGGTGAAGGAATCAAATGGCTTCCGACAAACAGAACCTGCAGGACGCCTTCCTCAATCACGTCCGCAAGACCAAAGTTCCCGTGACCATCTTTCTCATCAACGGCGTCAAGCTGCAGGGCGTGATCACCTGGTTCGACAACTTCTGCGTGCTCCTGCGCCGCGACGGGCAGTCCCAGCTCGTCTACAAGCACGCCATCTCCACCATCATGCCGGCCCAGCCGATCAACCTCTACGAGGGCGAAGACTGACTTGGAGGCGGAGCGCCCCGGCGCGCGCATGCGCGCCTATGTCCTCCACCCCGAGCACCTGTCCGATCCCGCGCGCCGCGCGCCCGGACCGGCGCTCGCCGAGGCCATCGCGCTTGCCCATGCGCTGCCCGACCTCGAGGTCGTGGGCGGAGAGGTCGTGCGCCTGCGCCAGGCCCGGGCGGGGCTTCTCTTCGGCGAAGGCAAGCTCGACGAGCTGAAGGCGCGGATCGAGGCCGAGGAGGTGGGGCTCGTGCTCGTCGACGGGGCGGTGACGCCCGTTCAGCAACGCAACCTCGAGAAGAAGTGGGGCGTCAAGCTTCTCGACCGCACCGGGCTGATCCTCGAGATCTTCGCCGACCGCGCGCGCACCCGCGAGGGCGTCCTGCAGGTGGAGCTTGCCGCGCTCAGCTACCAGCGCACGCGGCTCGTGCGGGCCTGGACCCACCTCGAGCGGCAGCGGGGCGGCTTCGGCTTCGTGGGCGGCCCTGGCGAAACGCAGATCGAGGCCGACCGCCGCGCCATCGACGATCAGGTGATCCGGCTCAAGCGGCAGCTCGGCAAGGTCGTGAAGACCCGCGAACTGCACCGGGCCGCGCGCGAGAAGG
>DAINOF010000068.1:0-13018 GCA_036735505.1 Paracoccaceae bacterium | reverse complement strand
GTGTTGGCGGTCTTGACGTTGACCATGCAGCCGGTGGCTTCCTCGAACCCGGTCACCCAGTCGAATTCGGCCATCGTCTCGCCCCGCTCGATGTAGCCGGGCCAGGCCACGATATCGAGCCGGCCTTCGCCGGGCCCGATCTCGGTCATCTGCGCCGCGAGCGGCTGCGCGGCCAGGGCCAGCGCCATCGCAGCGGTTCCAAGAAGTCTTGCGTTCATCGTGTTGTCTCCCCGTCTCCTGATCGCCGTGATCTGATCGCCGCCCCCGCGGGGCGGCGGCGGCCCGGGATTTCCCGTGGACTGACCCCGCCTCTTGCGAGAGTGACAGGACGGACGGGTTTCGCAAACACAAGTTCATGAAGGCCGTTATCGGAAAATCCGATACCTGTCCGTCAGGGTCCGGTCCGGAACGAGGTCTGCGCGAGCCGGATGAAGTCCCCCGTGACTTCGCCCAACGGCGCGCCCCGGCGCCAGGCGAGGCCCACCTGCACCGTCGGCAGGTCGCCCGAGACGTCCCGGATCTCGATCCGGTCGCCTTCGAGCGACCAGGGCCGGTAGATCAGGTCGGGCAGGATGGCGAGACCCATGCCTGTCGCCACGAGGCTGCGCACGGCCTCGACCGACCGGGTCCGGAAGGCCACGTTGGGTCGCGCGCCCAGCGAGGCCAGCAGGCTCGACGTGCCCGCCTCGATCTCCTCGACCGACAGCATGATGAGCGGTTCCGCCGCCACGTCGTCGAGCGTCACCGCCTCGCGCAGCACCAGCGGGTGACCGAGCGGCAGCCAGAGCCGCATTGCCGAGACGGCGATGCTCTCCACCTGGAGCGCGTGGCGGTTGTGCAGCTTCGAGGTGATGAGGAAGGCCACGTCGATCTCGCCCCCGATCAGCAGGTGCTCGAGATACTCGCCCGTGTCCTCGATGGCCGAGACCCGCACGTTCGGATAGGTCCGCCGGAAGCGGGACAGGGCGTCCGACAACCCGTAGCCCGCGACGAGCGAGGTGACGCCAAGCCGGATCTCGCCCGTGCGCGCCTCGGGGCCGGTGGCGAAGGCGCGGCGGGCATCGGACACGCCGTCGCGGATCTTGCGCGCGTGGCGCAGGAACTGGTGCCCCGCGTTCGTGATCTCGAGCCCGTGGGCCCGCCGCTCGAAGAGCGTGACCCCGAGGTCGGCCTCGAGCGCCTTGATCGCCTCGGTCACCGAGGATTGGGAGATCGACAGCGTCTTGGCGGCCCGCGAGATGCTCTCGTGTTCGGCCGCGGCGACGAAGAACTGGAGTTGTCGAAGCGTGAAGGCCAAGCCGCGCTCTCCGTGCAAGGCGCCATCGCACCGGCATGAGGCAGTTTCCCGGCTCTGGCAACCGGTCTGGCGCAGCGACCGCCCCGGCTGCCCCATCCGGCCTCCCTCAGCAGACCGCCCTGAACCGCGCGACCATCTCGTCGAGCACCTCGTCCGGATCGCGCTTCCACCAGTTCGCGGCCGAGAAGACCTCGACTTCGCAGGGGCCGGCATAGCCCGCCGCCTCGACGGCGCGGCGGATGCCCTTCAGGTCCGCCACCCCGTCGCCCATCATGCCGCGGTCGAGCAGCATGTCGGACGTATCCTCGAGCCAGTCGCAGAGGTGGTAGCCGAAGATGCGGTCACCCGCCTCGGCGCAGGAGTCGTGCAGCGTCCGGTCCCACCAGACGTGGTAGACGTCGACGGCCACGCCCACGTTGTCGTGGCCCACCGCCGCGCAGACGGCCAGCGCGTCGCGCACCGTGAAGATGACGCTGCGGTTGCCGCCGAACATCGGGTTGAGCGGCTCGAGCGCGAGCCTGACGCCCCGCTCGGCCGCATAGTCCGCCACCGCCGCCACGCGGTCGGCGAGCAGCTTCTGGCTTTCGATCACGCCCTTCGTGCCGGGCTCGGTCCCGCCCGAGACGATGGTGAGCACGCCTGTCCCCAGCCCCGCCGCCATGTCGATGGACGCCCTGACCTCGTCCATCAGCGCGGCGGGCTTTCCCGTGCCCACGAGGAAGGGCGTCCGGCAGAGGCCCACGACCTCCATCCCCGCCGCCCGCACGCGCGCGCCGATCTCGACCGCGCGGGTCCCGATCTCGCGCCGCCAGAAGACGATGCCGGCCATGCCGCGGGCCGCGCAGGCGTCGATGACCTGTTCGGGCGCCCAGCCCGCGCCGTGGCCGTCAAGGTTGTGGCCGAGCGTCGCGGTGTTGAGCGCGAGCGCCGAGTGATCGTGCGAAAAGTCCCGCATCAGACGCCGTAGACCTTGAGAAGCGCCCGCATCCGGTCGGTCGCCCGTTCGGGGTCGCGCAGCAGCCCGCACTGGTCCGCGAGCCGGAAGACGTCCGTGAAATAGGGCAGGGGCCGCAGCGCCTGCTGGCCGCCCAGCATCACGAAATGGTCCTGGAAGCCGTTGAGATACGCCATGAAGACCACGCCCGTCTTGTAGTACTGCGTCGGTGCCCGGAAGATCAGCCGGGCGAGCGGCACGGTCGGGTCGAGCGTCGCGTGGAAGCCTGCGACGTCGCCCGCGCCCAGCTGCCCGATGGCGCGGCCCACGGCCACCGCCAGCGGGTCGAAGATGCCGAGCAGCGCGTGGGAATGGCCCTCGGCATCCCCGGCGATCAGTTCCGGGTAGTTGAAGTCGTCGCCCGTGTACATCTTCACGCCCGCCGGCAGCCGCCGGCGCATCACGATCTCCTTGTCCTTGTCGAGAAGCGAGATCTTGATGCCGTCGACCTTCGCCGCGTTCTCGTGGATGACGGCCAGCGCCGTCTCCATCGCTTCCTCGAAGGACTGGGCCCCCCAGTAGCCCGCGAGCGCGGGGTCGAACATCTCTCCCAGCCAGTGCAGGATTACCGGCTGGTCGCAGGCCGCCAGCACGTCGTGGTAGACGGCCACATAGTCGTCGGGCGAGGCCGCGACGCGGGCGAGCGCGCGCGAGGCCATTAGGATGATCCGCCCGCCGACCCTCTGGATCGCCTCGACCTGCTCGAGATAGGCCCGCCGCACGTCCTCGACCGACCGCGCCTCCGATGGCGAGAGGTGATCCGTCCCGCAGCCGTTGAAGACGAGCGCGTCGGGCAGTTCACGCTTCGTCCGGGCGATGAGCTCGAGCGCGCCCGTCCAGTCGAGCCCCATGCCGCGCTGCGCGGTGTCCATCGCCTCGGCGATGCCGAGCCCGAGGCCGGCGAGATGCCGCCGGAAGGCCATCGTCGCCTCCCAGTCTACCGCGGCAGGCCCGGTCGGGTCGCGCGCCGTGAAGGGGTCCGCCACCACATGCGCGGCGGAAAACACGACCCGTGCGGGCTCGGCCCCGAGCGGCGCGGCCGCAATCGGCGTACCCGTCAGCGTGTAGTCCGAAACCCGGCCAGCCTCGTCGGGCAGCGCGATCTTCATGGGTCCGTCTCCTTCAGAACCTCGGCACCAGCATCCCGGCATCCGCCGCGACGACTTTCCCCCGTCGTGCAGAAAAGCCCGTCCGGGGCGAGCGTCGCGATGAGCGCGCCCTTGTCAGGGGTGCCCGCGCGTGGGTGGAGCGTCAAGCCGTCCCGCGCGCGTGGGCGCAGCTTTCGATCACCTGCGCGGTCATCCCGGTCGCGATGGGAACGACCTGACGACGTCTCTCCGGCCGGAGCGAGGCCGCGACCGACACGACGGCGCGCCCGGGCTATCGCACGAGGATCGCGCGGAAGTCGTTGACGTTCGTCCCCGTGGGCCCCGGCACGAAGAGGTCCCCCGCCGCATCGAAGGCCGCCCAGGCGTCATGCGCCGACAGCAGCGCCGCCGGGTCGAACCCCGACGCCCGGAGCCGTGCGGCGGTCGTGCCGTCGGCGAAGGCGCCCGCGTTGTCCTCGGACCCGTCGATGCCGTCGGTGTCGGCGGCCAGCGCCAGGATCCCGGCCACGCCGTCGATCCCGAGCGCGAAGGACAAGAGGAACTCGGTGTTCCGCCCGCCGCGCCCGCCCGCGGCCTTCAGCGTCACGGTCGTCTCGCCGCCCGACAGGATCACCACAGGCCTGCCGAAGGGCCGCCCCTTCCGCGCCACCTCGCGCGCGATGGCGGCATGGACGCGGCCCACGTCCCGGGCCTCGCCCTCGATCGCGTCCGACAGGATCACCGCCGGCAGGCCCTCGGCCTCGGCCGCCCGCGCGGCGGCTTCAAGCGACAGCGCGGCCGAGGCGATGACCCGCACCTCGTCCCGTGCGAAGTCGGGATCGTCGGGCGAGGGCGCGTCCTCGGGCGCCTCGGCCAGATGCCGCAGGATCGGCTCGGGCAGCGTGATTCGGTAGGCCTCGATGGCCCGCAGCGCCGCCGCCCTGTCGCGCCGGTCGGCCACCGTCGGCCCCGATGCGACCTCGGCCGGATCGTCGCCGGGGACGTCCGACACGACGAGGCTCAGGACGCGCGCCGGGTGGGCCGCGCGGGCGAGGCGGCCGCCCTTGATGCGGCTCACCTGCTTGCGGATCGCGTTCATGGCCGAGATCGGCGCGCCCGAGGCCAGAAGCGCGCGGTTGAGCGCGGCCTCATCCGCCAGCGTCAGGCCGGCCGGCGGGGCAGGGAGCAGCGCCGACCCCCCGCCGCAGATCAGCGCCACGACGAGGTCGGCGGGGCCGAGCCCCTTGACCGCTCCGAAAAGCGCCTCGGTTGCGGCGAGGCCGGCCGCATCCGGCACCGGATGGGCGGCCTCCAGCACCGTCAGGTGCCGGCAGGGCGCGGCATAGCCATAGCGCGTGACGATCACACCCTCGACCGGATCGCCCCAGAGGTCCTCGAAGGCGGCGGCCATCTGGGCCGCCCCCTTGCCGGCGCCGATCACCACCGTCCGGCCCTTCGGCCGCTCGGGCAGATGCGGGGCAAGCGCGGATACGGGGTCCGCGGCGCGGACGGCCGCGTCGAAGAGCCGGGTGAGGAAGGATTTGTCCGGGGCCGGGATCATGCGGCGAGTTCGATCACGAAAAGGCCCCCTGCGCTACCCCCCCGAGCCCGACCTGGATTGACGCGAGCGTGACATCCGCGCAAGGCTTCAGGACTGGTGGTTCAGGACAGTACCCACGGGGGCGCTGTCCTGCCGACGCTCAGGGTCGGGCGGCTTCGGCGAAGGAGACAAGGCGCCGGCGCCGCTCGTCCCACAGCTGCAGCCCCACGCCGGCGAGGCTCTCGCGCACCGTCAGCTGCTGGGCCTCGGCCAGCTCCGGATGGTCCCGCAGGATCTCGGGCAGCCGGTAGAACGGCACGCGGCTCTGCAGGTGGTGGACGTGGTGCACGCCGATGTTGGCGGTCAGCCAGCGCAAGACCCCCGGCAGGACGTAGTGCGAGCTTCCGTGGAGCGCTGCATGGTGGAGCTGCCAGTCGGGCTCGTGATCCCAGCTCGTCTCCTCGAACTGGTGCTGGACGTAGAACATCCAGACCCCGATCGAGGCCGCGGCCACCGTCATGGGCAGGAAGACGGCCAGAAGCACGGCCGCACCGCCGAACCAGGCGATGGTGCCGAGCGCGGCGGCGATGGCGAGGTTCGTGCCCATCGCGCTGATCCAGTAGCGCGCGCCCGCGTTCATGAGGCCGAGCGGCAGCCGGTTCTGGAAGAAGAACAGGTAGGTCGGGCCGAGCCCGAACAGGACGAGCGGATGGCGGTAGAGCCGGTAGCGCAGGCGCCCGAAGGCCGACAGGCCCTGGTATTCGGCCACGGTCAGCGTCAGGACGTCGCCCATGCCCCGCATGCCGAGATGGCCGGCCGTGGCATGATGGGCGGCATGCGTCCGCCGCCAGACATCGTAGGGGGTGAGCGTGACCACGCCGATCACGCGGCCGATCCAGTCGCTGACGGTGCGGTTCCGGAAGAACGAGGCGTGACCGCAGTCGTGCTGGATCATGAAGAGCCGAGCGAGGAACGTGGCGTTCAGCACCGACAGGGCAACCGCGAGCGTGTAGCTCACCTCGACGCTCCACCAGGCGAGCGCCCAGAGCAGCAGGAAGGGTCCGGCGGTGACGGCGATCTCCCAGGCGCTTTGCCAGTGCGATGGCTCGCGGTACTGCGAGAGGATGGCCACCCAGTCGCGGGCGTCCCGGCTCTGCGAGGCTCGGGGCGGGGTCGGGTCGTCGAGGCCCTTCGGCGATTCGGGAAGGCTCAGGATTTGGCTCACGTGGCGGGCCGCTTGCGCGCGGGCTTGGGCGCTTCGGCCGGGGGTTCGAACGCCTCGCGCTCGAGCCGGGCCTTGCGCAGTCGTTCGACCTTGGCTTCGCGTGCCGCGGTTTCCGACGCGACGATGCTCTGGGCGACGGATGTCGTCGCCTCGGCCTTGGTCTCCGTCTTCGAGGGACGGAACAGCGTGTGCTTCGTGACCATGGGAGTTTCCTTATGGTGTCGGGCTGGCCTTCGGTGCCGACGCATGACCCGGCCGCCCGAGGGCGCGCGGGGCATGGGCGGCGCAGGACGGCCGGAGCCGCCCTGCCCGCAGTCGTCAGGCCAGCGCGAGGTTGGTGGCGGACTCGCGGCCGTCGCGGCCGGATTCCACGTCGAACGTCACCTTCTGGTCGTCGGCGAGGCTCGTGAGCCCGGCGCGCTCGAGCGCCGAGATGTGGACGAAAACGTCCTTGCCGCCGGATGCATGTGCGATGAAGCCGAAGCCTTTCGTGGCGTTGAACCACTTCACGGTGCCGTTGGCCATGTCCGTGATCTCCTGTCTGTGCGCTGCCCGCAGGGTGCGGCAGCCTGGCGTTGTCAGTCTGGATCGATCAACTGACTGCCGGTTCGCGGACACAGGAGGTCGAAATAGAGAGAGGTGCACCTGACAGATGACCATGCGCGGGCCGGAGCGCAAGGGGCGCATGCAAGACTCGCCGAAGAACCTGCGCGCAATGCAAGCCACTTTGGCCGGATGCCTGCGACTGCGGGTCGTGCAGGCGGCGGCTCCGGCCGACCCTTCGGCATCGACATGACGCCCCAGAGCGGCGGCCCGACGATGGCGACCCTGCCCATCCGGACAAGCTCGCGCGCCGTCGATGCAGGTCTTCGCGAGGGGCCCGGCTTGCCGCGGCCCTGTCCGGCATCCTGTGCCGCCGCGGCGAGTCAAGCCGGCGGGATCTCAACCACCCGCCAGAAGCTCTCCAGCATCCCGGCCAGCGTCAGGAAATCCTCACCCGCGCTCTGCTTCACGATGTAGCCCGCGACATGGGCGCTGTAGGCGGCGTGGATGTCCGTCTGCGACCGCGACGTGGTCAGCATGAAGACGATCAGACGGGTGAGCGCCGGGTCGGCGCGGATCTCGCGCAGCAGGCCGTGACCGTCGAGCCGGGGCATGTTGATGTCCACCAGAAGGATGTGGCGGTCGGGCGCCGCTCCGGACGGGCCGGTGCCGCGCAGGAACTCGAGCGCCTCGATCCCGTCGGCCACCCGAATGATCTCGTTGGCGATCCGGGCCTTGTCGAAGGCCCGCCGCACCGCCTTGGCATCGCCGTCGTCATCCTCGACCAGCAGGATCCGCACCGGCTGTGTCTGCAGGGCAGGGCGGAACTGTGACGTCATTCGAGGCATCCTCTTCGGGATCATCGGTCGGCTTCGGCCAGGTGAACCGGAACACGCAGCCGCGCTCAGTATTGGCCGAAAGGGTCAAGGTTCCATTTACGCTCTCGACCGTCTTGCGCACGAAGGCGAGGCCCATGCCGCTGCCCTCGACCTCGTCGCGCGGCTTGAGGGTCTGGAACATGCCGAAGACCCGCTCCCGGTATTGCTCGGGAATGCCGGGCCCGTCGTCCGCGACCGCGAAGGCATAGGCCGCGCCCAGGTCCTCGATCGTGACGCGGACCAGGCCTTGCGCACGATCATGATGCTTGATCGCGTTCGAGATGAGGTTGAGGAACACGCCGCTGATCGGCATGTCGGGAAGGCTCACCGCGTCCAGGCCGGGGCCGAGTTCGACGCGGAAACCCCCGGGCGGAGAGACAAGCGCGATGACCTTCTCGAGGATCTGCGTCGCCCGCATCCGCGTGGCCCTGTGCGCGACCCGCCCGACGCGGGAATAGGCGAGCAGGTCGTCGAGCAGCCGCTCCATCCGGTGGACGCGGCTTCGCAGCAGGTCCATGCTCTCCCTGGTGTCGTCGGTCAGGAATTCCGCCAGGTCCTCTTCGAGCCAGACCGTGGCGTTGTCGATCACCCGCAGCGGCGCCTTCAGATCGTGCGAGGCGATGTAGGCGAACTGGTCGAGTTCCGCGTTCGACCGCTCGAGTTCCGCCTTCGAGGCCTCGAGCTCGGCCATCGTGGCGGCGAGCCTCACTTCCGCATCGTGCTGTACCGAGACATCCCGCAGGATCCCGATGATCGTCTTGCGCTGACCCACGATCACGCTGCCGAGCCTGACCGCGAGCGGAAATTCACTTCCATCCTGGCGAATTCCCGAAACGTCGCGGTCGGCGTTCATCGCGATGCTCTGCTTGTCGAACTCGGCAAGCCGGACGTGATGCAGTCCGCGCACGGCGGCCGGCATAAGGATGTCGAGCGGTCGGCCGAGCGCGGCGCCGGGGGCAAAGCCGAACATCGTCTCGGCCTCGGGGTTCATGTCGAGGATGAAGCCGTCCGTGCCGCAGGACACGATGCCGACCGGTGCGTAGCGGAAGATCGTGGCGAAGCGTCCGGTGCTTTCCACAAGGTCCCTGCTCAGCGCGTGGACCGCCCGCGCGATCGTCCCGATCTCGTCGGCCGCATGAAGATGCGAGGCCACCGCCGCCTCTTCGGCGCTGCCCGTCGCGAGCGACCGGGACAACGCGGCGAGGGGGGCGGTGATCCGGTAGGCGACGAGCATCGCGACCGCCGCGAGCGCCAGCGCGACGAAAAGGTAGGGCCCGATGGACGCGCGCGCCTCGGATGGCGCAGGGACGTGGAGGATGAAGGGCAGTGCGGCGGCGGCAGTGACGGCGACGGCGAGAACGACGAGAAGCACCAGGCTGGTCCTGATCGAGAGCTTGCGTCCCATCATCGCCCCATCACGTCCCGGTGCGCGTCCACGCCGTCATCCGCCCGCCTCCATCGCCCTTCCGCAGTGGCGTCCCGCACCGCCGGCGGCCGCGCCGGACCGGGCGCCCGATCCTGATACCTGCCCCGCCTTAAGCAGGCATGTATTCCTGCGCGTCCCGAACTTCTAAACTTCGCGCCAATCAGTCCGAGCCGAGGCGTCGCTGTTCACCGCCCTTTAGCGCTCGCGCGCCACCCTTGCGCTGTCAGGAACGCGGTCCTGGCGCCCGGGGCGGCAGGCCGCTCCGCCCAAGGGAGGTCACACCGATGCAGACCCAGCCGTCGCGCCCCGAGGCGCCCCTTCGCGGAGAGACGCCGGGCCGGTCGTTCGACGTCCTGATCCTCGACGACCTCGCGACCGACCGGATGCGCCTTCGACGGCTGCTCCGCGACGCGGGCCTGCGGTTCGATCTGCACGAGGCCGACAGCCTTGCGACCTTCCGCGAGAGGCTCGCCGAGGCGCCGATGGATCTGGTCTTCCTCGACTACAACCTCGGCATGGACAGTGGCCTCGACGCGCTGAAGATCCTGCTCGACCACGACATGCAGACCGGGGCGCTGCCGATCATGGTCACGGGCGTGGATCGCTGCGACCTCGCCGTCGAGGCGATGCGGTCGGGCTGCGCCGACTACCTCATCAAGGACCAGATGACGGTCGAATCGATCCGCAAGGCCGTCGCCGCCGCCTTCGAACGGCGGGTCCTGGTCTCGGCGCTCGCCGAGACGCATCACGCGCAACGCGCGGCGCGCGACTCGGTCGCCCGCCTCGCAGAGGTCTGCGGCCCCGATATCCGCGCCGTGCTCGCGGCCACGCTGCGCCACGCGAGATCCCTACGCGGGCGGCCGGAGATGCCCGACGACGTCGCAAGCCATCTGCGCCATCTCGAACAGGGCTGCCACGACATCTCGGCGTTCCTCTCGAGCGTCGTCCACCTGCTCGAACAGTCCGGCGCAGAGTCCGGGGCCGGCATGAAAAGGGTGCTCGGAACATGACGCCGGGAGAGCCGTCCTTCCATGCCGATCATGTGCCTGCCGGCAGGCCGGTGCGAGGCCTTCCCGCGCAACAGCTTCGGCTGGAGCGGCTCGACAAGCCCCACCTCGACATCCTCGTCATCGACGACGATTGGGGCGACCGCAAGCTCGTCCGGCGGCTGGTCTCGGCCTTCAATGCCGAGGCCAAGGTGTCCGAGGCGGATTCGATGGACCTCGGGCCGGAGATCGATGCGGCGGAATTCGACGGCATCTTCCTCGACAACATGCTGCCCGGGCGAACAGGGCTCGAATGCCTTGCCGCGCTTCATGCCCGGTGGCCGCGCGCGGCGATCTTCCTGATGACCTCGCATGGCAACGAGGTTCTCGCGAAGACCGCCATCCTGAACGGCGCCACCGATTACATCGCGAAAAGCGCGCTGAGCCGGAACTCGGTCGGCCGGATGCTCGTGAACGGCGTGCAGAAGGCGCGGGCGGCCTGGAAGCTGGAAGAGCAGCACCGGGACCTGTGCACCTTCTCCGAGGTGCTGGTGCACGACTTTCGGGCGCCGATCCGTGCCGCCGTCTTCCTCAGCGAGCAGATCGAGACGGATCTCTCGGATGGCGCCGTGGACGAGGCGCGCGCGGGATTGCGGATCCTGCGCCAGTCGTCGCAGCAGATGCTGGATCTCATCACGAGCCTCTCCGATCACAACCGGCTCGACCGGGAGATGCGTCAGGACGCCGTGCGGCCGGCTGCCCTCGTCGATCGTGCGCTGGCCGCGCTCGCCTGCGAGATCCTCGACAGCCAGGCCCGGATGACGGTCGAGATGCGCGATGCCCCGCACTGGATCATGTGCGACCCGCCACAGATCGTCCAGGTCATCCAGAACCTCGTCGCCAACGCGATCAAGTACTCCGGCGAGGCCATTCCCGAGATCAGGATCGCCGTGACGGCGGCTGGAAGCTCCGGGGCGCTGTTCGAGGTCGAGGACAACGGCATCGGCATCGAGGTGCAGCACCGCGAGCGGATCTTCGAGCCGTTCCGCCGGATCGCGGGCTCCCATGCGGTTCGTGGATCCGGGCTCGGTCTCACGACCTGCCGCAAGATCGTGACCCGCCACGAGGGCCGCATCTGGTGCGACGCGAGCGCGTCCGGCGGCTCGGTATTCCGGTTTCTCATCCCCTCGGCATGATCATGGTCGGTGTCGGTCGCGCCGGCTGATCCCGCGCGCCCGTGCGCCTCGGCGTGCAGGGCGCACCCGGTTCCGGACGATCTGACTGTATGGCGCGCCCTCAGGCGGACCGGCGCTCGAGGCTCAGCCGGATGGGCGCGAGCGGCAGCCCCTCGAAGCTTGCGTGCCAGGTTTCCCCGGCCGCCACCGGCAGGGCACGGGTGAGAGTCCCGGTCGTGATGAGGTCGCCCGCCGCGAGCGGAACCGCGCCGTGGGTCGCGGCGACGAGACCCGCAAGATGCCCGAGCGCCACGAGCGGCCCGCCCCCGAGGACGCTCAACGCGTGACCTTCGTCCGCGGCCTCGCCGTTCCGGAACAGCTTCGTGCGGAAATCGGCAAGCTGCCGCACCCAGTCCTGCCGGTCGGCCGCGCGCGGCTCGACGACCGGACCGTGAAGGAAGGCGCCATGCAGTCCGAAGGCCGCGACGGTGTCGGCGGCCGTGAACCTCCAGCCGGGATACACCGACTGCACGAGCTCGAAGCCTGCGCAGATGCCGGACACGCAGCCGATCAGGTCGCCGGGCTCCATTCCGGGTTCGGGTGCCGAGGCGAGGCGGAAGGCGATCTCGGGCTCGATCCGGGGCTCGAGAAGGCCCGACAGGTCAACCGTCTCTGGCCCCAGCGGGCGTACCGTGCTGTCGTACATCGTCCCGAAGATCGGCGCCGAGACGCCGTACTCGTCCCAGATGGTCCGGTTCGTGAAGCCGATCTTGCGGCCGACGGGGCGCTCTCCGCCGCGCGCCCGCGCCTTTGTGATCAGGCCGCTCACCCGGTAGGCGCGCGCCATGGACAAGCCGCCGTCCTCGCCGCTCGGAGGGGCGATCTGCTCGCACCGCAGGAGGCAGCGGAGCAGGCGATCGGCAAGGGCGGCATCGTCGGTCATGGAACGTCCTTCCTGAGGCCCGGGCGCGGCTCGGGGGCGCTCGCGGGACATGTGCCGCATCGCTGCGCAAGCAGACCTCGCGGAGGTCACCGAGGACGGGCGGACATGTCAAGGCGCCGATGGCTGCCGGCCCGTGCCACGATCAAGGTGGAGACCGACAGGTCCCGCGGCCGCCCGCACCAGGCTTCGGCCTACGCCTCGTCGCCTGCGTCCCGCACACCGTCCGGCGCGCCATCGGCGTCGGGAAAGGCATGGCGCAGGGTGGCGACGCCCCGCTGCGGGCGCGCCCGCTCGAGGAAGGCGCGGCGCCGGTCCCGGTTGCGCGCCTCGTCGGTCCCCAACGCGGCGTTCAGGTCCTCCTTCAGGCGCGGATCGACCTCGCCATCGCGGTTGAAGGACCACATGAGCTTTGCGTCACCGTAGGGGAGCGGCGTCCCCGGCTCACCCAGGCCGTCGGCCCGGCCGGTGTGCCAGGTGTGCCAGGTCTTGCCGTAGTTGTTGACCAGCAGTCCCATCAGCTGGGTCTCGGCCGCCTCGGGCAGGCCGGGGGCGACGAGCTGGCCCGAGAAGACCTCGTAGTTGTGGGGGTGCCAGTAAGGCTTTTCCTCTTCGGGCAGGCTCTCGAAGAGCGCCTCGGAGATGATGTACTCGATCCCGATGAGGTTCGCGTCCTTCGTGTTGCCGTCGAAGATTGCGCATTGGAGGACGTCCGAGTTCACCTGCGCGCAGAAGTGATGCGCCTCCATGTGCATCTGCGGGTCGTGGCGCGCGCAGTGAAGGCCGACCACGTAGATGTCGAAGGCGTCGAGCGGGGCACGCGTCTGCATCAGGCGCGCGCCGGTCTCGAGCGTCGCGCGCCAGAGCGTCCGGTCCTCGCCCGGCGGGCGGAGCTTCGGGGGGCGGTCGGCGGTCATGGAGCCTCC
>DAINOF010000067.1:6362-13169 GCA_036735505.1 Paracoccaceae bacterium | reverse complement strand
CCCACCCCGTCGAAGGTCACCCCCGGCACCAGCGCCTTCATCCCCGCCATCAGCGCCGCGCCGAGGTTGTCGCCCGAGGGCTCGCCCGCGACGAGGAAGACCCTCACGCCGGCCTCACCCAGAGAAACAGCCCGGCCGCGTCCGCCGCGCGGACCGCTTCGTCGCGGTCGAGCACCATGACGCCCCCCGCCGCGATCACGATCCCCTGAAGCCCCGCCGCCACGGCGCCCGCGACCGTCGCGGGGCCGATGGCCGGCAGGTCGGCGCGCAGGTCCTGCCCCGGCTTCGGCGCCTTGTAGAGAAGCCCGCCGGGCGGCAGCGCGGGGTCGCGGCGCGGCTGCGGCGCCACCACCGGCCCGCCGAACAGGTCCGCCGCCACGCCGAGGGGGTCGTCGAACACCCCGCCCGTGGGCAGCCGCGCGCCCCCGCGCGCCAGAAGCGAGGCCAGCATCCAGTCCGTGCCCGGCTGCGCCTCGACCGCGATCACCTGCCCCTCGGCCACGACGACCGCCTGGCCCACGTCGGCCGCGCCCATCGCCGCATGAACAGCGACCGCGCGCACCACGTCCCGCTCGGCCGCCGGACCCGGCGCCGCCCGCGTCAGCACGCCCTCGGGCGGCAGCACCCCGGGCACGATCTCGTGGGCGGCGCGGACCGCAAAGCCCGCCTCCTCGAAAAAGCCGATCACCGTCCGAAGCGCCGCGTCGTCGCCCAGCTGCAAGGCGGCCATCATCCGCGGCACGAGCGGCATCGTCGCCGCATCGACCATCCCGGGGTCGAGCTTCGGCCGACCGACGCGGCCGGCAAGGCAGACCTCGGTCACGCCGGCGGCCCTCAGCTCGGCCATGAAGGACCCCAGCCGTTCCACCCGGAACCGCCGCGCCGGCCCGAGCCCCGCCGGATAGCCCTCGAGCTCGCAGACCAGCGCATCGGGCCGGGCGCCCTGCACCAGCCCCGGCAGCGCCCCCTGCCCCGCGATCAGCGCGAGCACCCGCTCACCTCGGCGTCAGGAACGACCGGTCGGTCGCGCCCAGGATGAAGGCCACGATCTCGCGGACCTCTGCGCTCTCGGTCTCTTCGCCGAGCCGCCGCGCGCGCTCGACGAAGGTGCCCTCGCCCTGCGCCAGCATCTGGTAGGCCGCGCGCAGCGCCGTGATGTCGGCGCGGCTCACGCCCCGCCGCTTCAGCCCCACAAGGTTCAGCCCGTCAAGCTCACCCCGCGGCGCCTGCACCAGACCATAGGGGATGACGTCGTTCGTCACCATCGTGACCGCGCCGATGATGGCGCCCTTGCCGATGCGGACCCACTGGTGGATGCCCGACAGCCCGCCGATGATCACGTCGTCCTCGATCACGCAATGTCCCGCCACGGCGGCCGAGTTCACCACGATCACCCGGCTGCCGATCTGCGCGTCATGGGCGATGTGGCAGCCCGCCATGAAGAGGCAGTCGTCGCCCACCCGGGTCACCCCGCCCCCCTGTAGGGTGCCGAGGTTCATCGTCACATGCTCTCGGATGCGGTTGCGCCGGCCGATCACCAGCGCCGTGTCCTCGCCGCGGTACTTGAGATCCTGCGGCACCTCGCCGATCACCGCGCCGGGAAAGACCACCGTGCCCTCGCCCACCTCGGTCCGGCCGGTCACGACCGCGTGGCTGCGCAGCTCGACCCCCGGCCCCAGCACGACCTTCGGCCCGATGACCGAGAACGGCCCGACCGAAGCGCCCGGGCCGATCGCCGCCCCCGGCTCGACCACCGCCATGGGATGAACGCGCGCCTCGGGATGGATGCCGTGGCTCATGCCTTGGGCAGGTCCATCATCGCGGTGAACTCGGCCTCGCAGACCAGATCGCTCCCCACCATCGCGCGCCCCTCGAACTTCCAGACCCGCCCGCCGCCGCGCTTCGTGACGATCTCGAGCCGCAGCGTGTCGCCGGGGCCGACCTTGCGGCGGAACTTCACCCCGTCGAGCGCCATGAAGTAGACCCCGATCTTCTGGTCGGCGAGCCCGAGCCCCACGCCCACGATGACCGCCGCCGTCTGCGCCATCGCCTCGACCATGAGCACGCCCGGAAACACCGGCATCCCCGGGAAATGCCCCTGGAACTGCGGCTCGTTCACGGTGACGTTCTTGATGCCCACGCCGCGCGCGGTGCCCTCGATCCCTTCGACCCGGTCGACGAGAAGGAAGGGATAGCGGTGGGGCAGGATCCGCTGGATCAGGTCAATGTCGGCGGTCTCGGCCATGGGGTCCTCCGGTGTGGCGCCTGCCTAGCAACGCGCCCGCGGGCTTGCAAGCGCGCTACTCCGCCGCCGCCTCCGCGGGCAGCGCCGCGTCGATCCGGGCGATGGCCTCGTCGGTGATGTCGATGGCGTCGGCCGACAGGAACACCTCGCGCCGCTCGAGCAGGACAAGCGCGCCGCGCTCGCGGACGATGGCCGACAGGATCGGCACCGTCTCGGCAAAGAAGCGCTGGCGCCCGGCCTCGCCCAGCTCGGCCAGCGCGCGCTCCTTCTCGTCCTGTTCCGCGCGCAGCCGCTCGACCTTGGTGTCGAAGGCGTCGGCGAGCGGGCGGAACGCCTCGGGTGACAGCTCGGCCCGCCGCGCGGTCAGCGCCCGCTCTTCGGCGAGAAGTTCAGCCTCGATGCGCCGGTTCTCCTCGGCGAGCTGGCGGACGGCCGCCTCGATCTCGCCGGCGGCGGCGCGGCCGAAGGCCGACTCGGCCAGAAGCCGGTCGGCGTCGATGATGAGCACCGGCGCCGGAAGCTCGATCTGCGGGGACTGCGCCCCGGCGGGCAAGGCCAGCGCCGCGATCAGCACGGCAAGGCGCAACCCGCCCCGCATCCTCAGAACCGGGTCGTGATGGTGAAGTCGAAGTCCCGCTCGAGGTCGTAGGACTCGCTCTCCAGGGCCCGCGAGAAGTTGAAGGTCAGCGGCCCGATGGGCGTGGTCCAGAACAGCGAGAAGCCGACGGACGAGCGCAGGATGGCCGCGTCGTCGACCGGACCGCCGGCGCCGGCCGTGTTGTCGAGCCCCCAGACCGACCCCACGTCAAGAAAGACCCCGCCCGTGATCCCGTATTCCTCGGGCAGGCCGAGCGGGAAGTCGGCCTCGAAGCGCGCGACGGCAAAGTAGTTTCCGCCGAGCGTGTCGCGGTTCGCGGCGCCGAGGTCGCGCGGGCCGATGCCGCGGAACTCGAAGCCGCGCAGCTGCCGCGAGGAGGTGAAGAAGCGGTCCGTCACGCGGCTCGGATCGTCGCCCAGCATGTTGAGCGCGCCGCCCTCGATCGTGGCCCGCAGCGTCAGCTCCTGGCTCAGCACCGCCGTCTGGGCCACGGCGCGGGCGGTCGTGCGGACGTACTGGTTGTCGCCACCGAGCCCGGCCACGTCCTGGCCGAAGCTGACGAGGTAGTTCGTGGGTTCCTCGAACCCCTGCCGCCGCGTGTCGAAGGTCAGCGTGTAGCCGAGCGCGCTCGTCACCAGCGTCCCCGCCTCGGCCTGCAGGATCGGCGAGGACTCCGTCGACACGTCGGAGATCTCGTCCTGCGAGAGATCGTAGCGCAGCTGCAGGCTCGTCGCCTGCCCGAGGTCGAAGGTCAGCGACGGCCGGACGCCGATCACCTGGGAGCTGAAGTCGGAATTGTCGTTGTCCGAGGTCGTGTAGGTCAGGGTCAGCCCGAAGGCGAGGTCGCGCCCGAGGAAGGCGGGCTCGATGAAGTTCAGGCTGCCCGAGGCGGTGTCGGCCGTCGTGTCGAATTCGAACGCCAGCGTCTGGCCCCGGCCGAGGAAGTTGCGCTCGCGGAAGCTGATCACAAGTCCAAGGCCCCGGTCGACCGAGAAGCTGCCGCCGAAACCGAAGCTGCCGGTCGGCTGCTCGAGCAAGTCCACGTCCACGATCACCTGTTCCCCGGTCGTGCCCTGGCGCGTCTCGACGCCCACGTCCTCGAAGAACCCCAGCGCCCGGATGCGCTCGGCCGCGTTGCGGATCTCGCGCGGGTTGAACGGATCGCCCTCGGCGACGCGGAACTGGTCGCGGATCACGCGGTCGAGCGTCGTCTGGTTGCCCTCGATGTCGATCCGCTCGACGAAGATGCGCGGCCCGGGGGTGATCCGGAACTCGACCTCGAGCGTGCCGGCGCGGTCGTTGCGGGTGATCTCGGGCTCGATGCGCACGAAGTCGCGCCCCTCTTCCAGCGCGAACTGCTCCATCCGGCGGATCGCGGCGTCGATCACCGAGGGCGAGAAGGCGACGCCCGGCCGCAGCCGCGCCTGCGCCAGATAGGCTTGCGGGTCGAGCCCCGCGATCGTCGTCGTGGCCGAGAATCGGCTGAAGACAAAGCGCTGGCCCTCCTCCACGGTGAAGGTGACGAAGGTGGCGCTGCGGTCGCGCGCCAGTTCCGCGGTGATGTCCACCACGCGGAAGTCCGGATAACCGCGCGAGCGGTAGAAGTCGGTCAGGAGCTGCCGGTCGAAGTCGAGCCGCGGGTCGACGAGCGTGTCGCTCCCGATGATGGCGCGGAAGAAGCCCGCCTGCTTGGTCGCGAGCACCCGGCGAAGCCGCGCGTCCGTGAAGGCCGCGTTGCCGACAAAGGATATCCGCTCGATCTCGACGACGCCGCCCTCGCTCACCTCGAAGACGAGATCGACGAGGTTGTCGCCGCGCCGGATGATCACCGGCCGGACGCTGGCCGCGAGCCGCCCCCGCGTCTCGTAGACCGACACGATCTCGGCCGCGTCCCGCTGCGCCTGCGCGGTCGAGAAGACCCGCCGCGCCTGCGACTCCACCACCGCGAGGAGCTGCTCGTCGTCGATGCGGCGGTTGCCCTCGATCGCGACGGTGCGGATCAGCGGCCGCTCGACCACGCGGATGACGAGCGTGCCACCCTGCGGAACGAACTCGACCGACTCGAACAGCCCCGAGCCCAGCACGCGCTGGTAGGCGTCGTTCACCTGCCCCGCCGTCAGCGTCTCGCCCGCGGGAATCGCGGCAAAGCTCGCCACCGTGGCCGGTTCGACGCCCACCGTTCCCTCGACCCGGACCTGCGAGAAGGTGAAGCTCTGCGCCGTGGCGGGCAGCGCGGCCCAGAGCATCGCCACAGCGGCGATCGCGAAGGCCAGCGCCCGGTAGACTCCGCCCGCGCGGGCGCCGGCGCCCGCTTTCCTAGCTTTTGTCATTGCCGCCCGATCCGTGGTTACCGCCCTTTTGGGTTGGTTACCTTCAACCGCGCGCCGTGTCAAAACTCAGGCGGCGTCCGACCGCCCGGATCAGGGATGCGAGATATAGGCCGCGACGGCAAGCGCGACGCAAAGCGTCGCCATGACGAGCAGCCGGTCGCGGTTCAGGCCCAGGATCAGCGAGATGCTGCGATATCCGTCCGAAATGTGGTTCATGGCGACACCCGACGCTTTTTCGGGAACCTGCCGCCGGAATGGGGCGATTTCTTGACGGCGCCGGGGCGGCTCAGGGGCAGAAGAGGTCGTTCGTCAGCGCGAAGACCATCAGAAGCCCGATCAGGCCGATCCCGATGCCCATCATGACCCGCAGGACCGAATCCGCCGGCGGCCGCCCGGTCAGCGCCTCCCAGGCGTGAAAGACGAGGTGCCCGCCGTCGAGCACCGGCACCGGAAAGAGGTTCATCAGCCCCACCGCCGCCGACAGGACCGCGATGAACCAGATGAAGCTCAGCCAGCCCTGGCTCGCCGCCGCGCCGCTCGTCTCGGCGATGCCGATTGGCCCCTGAAGATTGCAGGTCGAAATGGCGCCGATCACGATGTGATAGATGCCCGACAGCGACGACGAGATCACGAAGCCCAGCTGGTCGACGCCGTGGCCGAGCGCCTCGATGGGCCCCGGCATCGTCGTCTCGGGCGAGAAGTAGAGACCGCCGTTGACCCCGATCAGCCAGCGCGTCTCGAAGCTGCCGTCCTCGACCGGCAGGTCGCGCCGCTTGGGGGCAAGCGCCAGCTCCAGCGTCTCGCCCTCGCGCCAGACGGTGAGCGTCAGCTCTTCCCCCGCCGAGGCGTCGACCTTCTCGCGCAGCTGCCCGAAGGTCCAGATCTCGTCCCCGTCCACCGCCACGATCACGTCGCCCTGCGCGAGCCCCGCCTCGATCGCCGCGGACTGCGGCATCACCGCCGAAACGAGCGGCGGGAAGGGGTTGGGCGCGGTGACCTCGGTCTCGACCCCGTCGCGCAGCACGGTCCACCGGAAGGTCCGCTCGGGCGGAAGCGTCTCGATGAAGGCGCCGAAGCCCTCGACGCCCGGCGCCGTCTGCCCCTCGACGGCAACGATCACGTCGCCGGGCTGCAGCCCCTGCGTTCCGCCCGGCAGGGGCTCGAGATCGCGCACGGTCAGCGGATCGCGCGCCGTCCCCTGCCCCATCGCGATGGCCGAAAAGACGAGGATCGACAGGATGAAGTTGAAGACCGGCCCCGCCGCCACCGTCGCCGCCCGCGCCCAGAGCGGCGCGCCGTGCATGGTATGGCGCCTCTCTTCGGGGCCGAGCCGCGCCATCACGGCGTCGTCGGCCTTGTCCGAGGCGGCCGAGGCGTCGCCCAGGAACTTCACGTAGCCCCCGAGCGGCAGCGCGGCGAGCTGCCAGACTGTTCCGTGCCGGTCCTTGCGCGAGAAGATCACCGGCCCGAAGCCGATCGAGAAGACCTCGGCCTTGATGCCAGACCAGCGCCCGACGATGTAGTGGCCGAATTCGTGCACGGCGACGATGATCGACAGCGCCACGACGAAGGCCGCGAGAGTGTAGAGAAGGCCGCCGAAGGACGGGATGAGCCCGATGATGTCCATGAAATCC
>DAINOF010000067.1:0-6262 GCA_036735505.1 Paracoccaceae bacterium | reverse complement strand
CCGATCTCGCCCGCGATGAAGCCGTCGAGCGCGCGTTCCTTGGCCGCGTTGAAGGCCGCGCCGGCCAGCCCGCCCGCCGCCATCACCTCGCGCGCGAGCCGCAGCGCGGGGTAGCGCGTCTCGTCGGGCGCGCGGAAGGTCAGCTGCCCGAGCCGCGCGAGGTCGAGCCGCTCGACGGGAACGTGCCCCCTCTCGGGCCAGTGGAGCGCATAGCCGATGGCGTGGCGCATGTCGGGCGGCCCCAGATGCGCCATCAGCGCGCCGTCGATGAAGCCCACGAGCGCGTGGACAATGGATTCCGGGTGGATCACCGCCTCGATCCGCTGCGGTTCGATCCCGAAGTATTCCTTCGTCTCAATGAGTTCCAGCGCCTTGTTGAAGAGGCTCGCGCTGTCGATGGTGATCCGCTGCCCCATCGCCCAGTTCGGATGCGACGAGGCCTCGGCCAGGGTCGCGGTCGCCAGCTTCTCGGCCGGCCAGTCCCGGAACGCGCCGCCCGAGGCGGTGATGATCACCCGCTCGACCGCGCGCATCTCCTCGCCCGCCAGCGCCTGGAACACGGCCGAATGCTCGCTGTCCACCGGCAGCACCGTCGCGCCCGAGGCCCGCGCGGCATCCAGAAGCAGCGGCCCGGCCGTCACGAGGCTCTCCTTGTTGGCGAGCGCCAGCGTCCGCCCCTGCTGCAGCGCCGTGAGCCCCGGGCGCAGCCCCGCCGCGCCCACGATGGCCGACATCGCCCAGTCCGCGGGCCGCGCTGCCGCCTCGAGGATCGCCGCCTCGCCCGCAGCCGCCACCGTCGGTGTCCCGGCCAGCGCCGCCTTCAGCGCAGCGTAGCACTCGGGATGCGCCGTCACCGCCACCTCGGCCCGCAGGCTGCGCGCCTGCTCTGCCAGCAGTTCCACGTTCCGCCCGCCGGTCAGCGCCACGACGGCATAGGCGCCCTGGTCGCGCGCCACGAGGTCGATGGTCGAGCAGCCGATCGACCCGGTCGCGCCGAAGATGCTGATCCGGCGCGCCATCAGACCGGAACCGGGGGAAAATCGACGATCTGGCCCACCGCCAGCAGGAAGACCGAGGCGCCCAGAAGCGCGTCGAAGCGGTCGAACAGCCCGCCATGCCCCGGGATGAGGTTCGAGCTGTCCTTGATCCCGCTCTTGCGCTTCAGCGCGCTCTCGGCGATGTCGCCCAGCTGCCCGGCCATGGCGACGGCCACGCTGATGCCCACGATGCCCGCGCCCGCCGCGGTGGCCGTCATGAAGGCGACCCCCACGACCGCCGCGGCGATCCAGCCCGCGATCGTGCCGGCCCAGGTCTTCTTGGGGCTGACCTTGGGCCAGAACTTCGGCCCGCCGATCGCGCGCCCAGCGAAATAGCCCGCCACGTCCGAGGCGATGACCACGCAGACGAGCCAGGCGACCCAGACGAAGCCGTGATCGTCCCGCAGCACCATGAGCCCGAAGGCGGCGAGAAGGATGGCGACCGTGAAGGCGCCCCAGGCCGCGCGATGCGCGCCGAGCCGGGGCAGCCCGGCGACGGCGGGCAGCATGATCAGCGGCAGGACGAGCGCGGGCGGCAGGAAGGCGCCGGCGAAGATCGCGGCGCCCGAGAAGACGGCGAGCGGCAGCGCCTCGCGCGCCGCGCCCAGCATCCGGGCCAGTTCCCAGACCATGATGCCCGCCGCCACCGCGCAGAGCCCGGCGAACCAGAGCCCGCCCAGCCACATGAGCCCGAGCCCCACCGCGGCCACGGCCCCGCCCGACGCGAGCCGCGTCACCAGATCGTCCCATCGCCCGGAGGCCGGCGTCATCCCGTCACGGCGCCGAACCGTCTTTCGCGCCGTCCGTAGGCCGCCAGCACCTTGCGGAATTCGCCTTCGGTGAAGTCAGGCCAGAGCGTGTCGACGAATTCGTATTCCGAATAGGCCGACTGCCAGAGAAGGAAGTTCGAGATCCGCGCCTCGCCGCTCGTGCGGATGACGAGGTCGGGGTCGGGCAGCACGCAGGTGTCGAGGAAGCGCGCCAGCGTCGTCTCGTCGACGCTTTCGGGGTCGATCCGCCCGGCCGCGACCTCGCGGGCGAGGCGCTTGGTCGCCCGCGCCACCTCGTCCCGGCCGCCGTAGTTGAGCGCGACCGTCAGGTGCAGAACGTCGTTGTGTGCCGTGGCAAGCTCGACGTCGTCCATGAGCTGCACCAGCGTGTCGTCGAGCCGGACGCGGTCCCCGATGAAGCGCACCCGCGCGCCGCTTTCCACAAGCTGCCGCGTCTCGCGCGACAGGTAGTGCCGGAAGAGCTGCATGAGCCCCGACACCTCGGCCTGCGTGCGCTTCCAGTTCTCGGTCGAGAAGGCGAAGATGGTGAGGTACTTGACGCCCATGTGCCCGCAGGCCTCGGCCACCTCGCGCACGCGCCGCGCACCCGCATGGTGCCCGTAGAGCCGCGGCTTGCCGCGCTTCTGCGCCCAGCGGCCGTTGCCGTCCATGATGATCGCCACGTGCGTCGGCACGCGGTCCGCTGTGGGGGTGTCAGACACACTGTCTCTCCTATGGTCCAGAGGCCCCCCCTCAGACCTGCATGATCTCTTCCTGCTTGTGCTCCAGCGCCTTGTCGATGGCGGCGATGAACCGGTTCGTCAGCTCCTGCACTTCGGCTTCCCAGAGCTTCTGGTCGTCCTCGGACATGCCCGCGGTCTTCGCCTTCTTGATCTGGTCCATGCCGTCGCGCCGGACGTTGCGGATCGCGACGCGGGCGTGCTCGGCGTATTGCGCGGCAACCCGGGTCAACTCGCGCCGCCGCTCCTCGTTCAGTTCCGGGATCGGCAGGCGGATGATCGGCCCGTCCACGACCGGGTTGATGCCGAGGCCCGAATCCCGGATCGCCTTCTCGACCTTGTTCACGAGGCTGCGGTCCCAGACGTTGATCGTCACCATCCGGGGCTCGGGCACGTTCACGGTGCCCACCTGGTTGATCGGCGTGGGCGAGCCGTAGGCGTCGACCATGATCGGCTCGACCATGGTGGCCGAGGCCCGCCCCGTCCGCAACGAGGCGAATTCCTGCCGGAGAGAGGCCATCGCGCCGTCCATGCGGCGCTCGAGGTCGTCGAGGTCGATATCCGTGTCGTCAGCCATAGGCGTGCCGGGCCCGCTCTTCTTGATGCTCGCGCGGGGTTATACCGCCATCAGTTCACGATTGTATAGGTGCCTTTCCCGGCAAGGATGCCCCGGAACCCGCCCGGCTCGTCCAGCGAGAAGACGATGATCGGCAGCCGGTTGTCGCGGGCGAGCGCGATGGCCGAGGCGTCCATCACGCCGAGGTGCTTCTGCAGCACCTCGTCATAGCTCACCTTGTCGTAGCGCCTGGCGTCGGCGTGCTTCTTGGGGTCCTTGTCGTAGACCCCGTCGACCTTCGTTCCCTTGAAGATCGCCTCGCAACTCATCTCGTTGGCGCGGAGGGTCGCCGCCGTGTCCGTGGTGAAGTAGGGGTTGCCGGTGCCGGCCGCGAAGATGCAGACGCGCTTCTTCTCCAGATGCCGGACCGCGCGGCGGCGGATGTAGGGCTCGCAGACCTGGTCCATCGGGATCGCGCTGATCACCCGCGTGTGCACCCCCAGCGCCTCGAGCGAGGACTGCAGCGCCAGCGCGTTCATCACGGTGGCGAGCATCCCCATGTAGTCGGCCGTCGTCCGCTCCATCCCCTGCGCCGAGCCCTGCAGTCCGCGGAAGATGTTTCCCCCGCCGATCACCATGCAGATCTCGACGCCGAGGTCGTGGACCGACTTAACCTCCTGCGCGATGCGCGCGACGGTGGGCGGGTGGAGCCCGAAGCCCATGTCGCCCATCAGCGCCTCGCCCGAGATCTTGAGCATGACCCGGTCGTAGAGCGGCTCCGACTGCGCACCCGTCCTCACCGCCGCTTCCGCCATGCCCCTGCCTCCGGTCCTTTGCGCTGCGCTGCAAAATGTCGGAAAAGCGGGCCGGGTTCAATCGGCAACGGACGGGCGGCGGTGCGGACGGCGGATATCCTCAGGGCGGCGGGGCGCGAGGCGCCGGTGCTTCTGGCCGGGCCGACGGCCAGCGGCAAGTCGGCGCTCGCGATGAAGATCGCCGACCGGCTCGGCGGCGAGATCGTCAACGCCGACGCGATCCAGGTCTTCGCCGACTGGCGCATCCTCACCGCCCGCCCCTCGCCCGCCGACGAGGCCGCCCTGCCCCACCGCCTCTACGGCCACGTCCCGGGCCATGTGCCCTATTCGGTCGGCCACTGGCTCCGCGACCTCGCGCCGCTGCTCTCGGGCCGCCGGCCCATCGTCGTGGGCGGGACGGGGCTCTACTTCGCCGCCCTGACCGAGGGCCTCGCGCAGATCCCCGAGACCCCGCCCGAGATCCGCGCCGAGGCCGACGCCCGCATGGCCGAGGCCGGCCCGGGCCCGCTTCTGGCCGAGCTCGACCCCGCGACCGCCGCGCGCATCGACCGGCTGAACCCGGTGCGGGTGAGCCGCGCCTGGGAGGTCCAGCGCGCCACCGGCCGCGGCCTCGCCGCCTGGCAGGACGCGACCCCCCCGCCGCTCCTGCCCCTCGGCGACGCGCGCGCCTTCTTCCTCACCGGCCCGCGCGACTGGCTCGCCCCGCGGATCGCGCGCCGCTTCGACGCGATGCTGGAAGCGGGCGTGCTCGACGAAGCGCGGGCGAACATGGCCCACTGGTCGCGCGACCTGCCCTCGGCCAAGGCCCATGGCGCGGCCGACCTCATCGCCCATCTGCGTGGCACCCGAACGCTCGAGGCGGCGCGCGAGCGGACGATCACCATGACCCGGCAGTACGCCAAGCGGCAGCGGACCTGGTTCCGCGCGCGGATGTCCGCTTGGACGCCCCTTAATCCGGATTGATTCTCGCCGTGATTTCGTGACAATCGGTCGCGGGCGTGGGGGACTGGCTCGGACTTGCTCCGAGCGATGCCTTGCGTCTGTCGGGACCCTTCGAAAGACCACGGCCCATGTTCGAGACCGCAGCCCCTGGAACTGACTTCCGCATGACCTCGCTCGCGCGCATGGCGCAGGGCGGCAAGTGGCGGGTCGAGGCGATGCGCAGCTACACGCGCCCACTGCTTGTGTGGTTCACCCGCGGGCAGGGCCGAATCACGGTGTCCGGCGTCACCCGCGGCTACGGGCCGCACAACGCCGTCTTCATTCCGGCGGGCACGATGCACGGCTTCGAGATGGTCGGCAGCGTCCACGGCCAGGCGATCTTCTTCCCGCGCGGCGTCGACCTCGGCCTGCCCTCAGACAGCCTCCACCTGCGGCTGCGCGAGGCGACCGTCCAGGCCGAGATCACCGCGCTCGTCGACGCGATGGAGCGCGAACTGAACCGCGCCCAGCCGGGCATGGACCGGGCGCTCTACCACCACGCCGGCCTTCTCGCCGTCTGGCTCGAGCGGCAGGCCGCCGCGGCGCAGGGCGACGAGCGGACGCGCCCCCGCGCCGCGATCCGGCTCGCCGAGGCCTATGCCTCTCTCGTCGAACGCGATTTCCGGACCGGCAAGGGCGTGGCGGACTTCGCC
Organism: Paracoccaceae bacterium; assembly: GCA_036735505.1. Lineage (GTDB taxonomy): Bacteria > Pseudomonadota > Alphaproteobacteria > Rhodobacterales > Rhodobacteraceae > DAINOF01. The sequence goes on along the minus strand of DAINOF010000067.1, from coordinate 710 downwards.
GCCGACCTTGGCGTGACACCCACGCATCTCTCCCGCGTCTGCAACGAAACCTGCGGCCGGCCCGCCCACGGGCTTTTGCAGGACCGCATCCTGTTCGAGGCGCGCCGCCTCCTGCGCGACACGCCGCTTCCGGTCAAGGACGTGGCCCGCACGCTCGGCTTCACCTCGGCCGCCTATTTCACCCGTGCCTTCCAGGCGCACACCGGCTCCACGCCCACCGATTTCCGCGCCGCCGGCGACCGTCCGGCGTCGAGGTGACGTCCCACCCGCGGGAATTTGTGTTGCATCTTCGGTTCATGTCGTTTTTCCTGAGAACCGATGTCGGTAACGGAACATGACGCGGCCCGGGCCGCCAGGGTTCGATACCGGAACGGTAGGCAGCCCGCCCGATCAGGTGCGCACCGATGGGCACGGTGAGCAGGATGAAGGCGAAGACGGCAAGCCCCTTCCCGATCGCGCCCGGCGCATCGCTGACCAGGACGAGCGACAACAGGATCAGGGCGAGGCCCAGGGTACCCGCCTTGGTGGAGGCGTGCATCCGGATATAGACGTCGCGCATGCGGACGATGCCGAGCGCCGCGACGAAGGCCAGAAAGCCGCCCAGGATCAAGAAGGTCGCCGCGATCGCCTCGACCAGAAGCGTCATGGCGCGTCCCCGTCGTGCGAGCGGCCGTGCTCGCCGGCCTGAGGCGAGCGGTCGATGAACCGCG
>DAINOF010000066.1:0-13247 GCA_036735505.1 Paracoccaceae bacterium | reverse complement strand
CCGAGGCATGGACCGGCACCCGGTTCGCCACCGTCGGCCCCCAGGACGCATAGGCCCCGGTGTTGAACTCGGCCGCGAAGGTCATGCCGCAGAGCCGCCCCTCGGCATCCGCGCCGATCCGCGCGGTGATCTGCGACGGATGCCGCTTGGTCGTCGTCATCATCGACTCGCCCCGGCTGTAGACCATCCCGCAGGGCGCCCCCGTCACCCAGGCCGCCAGAGCGATGTAGGGTTGCAGCGACAGGTCGAGCTTCGAGCCGAACCCGCCGCCCACGGACGACGGCAGGATTCGGATCGCCTCGGCCGGCAGCCCCAGGATCAGGGCGAGGTCGTCGCGGTCCATGTGCGGCGCCTGCGTGCAGGCCCAGACTTCGATCCGGTCGCCCACGCGCCGGGCGAAACCCGCCTCGGGCTCGATATAGGCGTGCTCGATGAAGCCCGTGGTGAAGGTGCCCTCGACCACCGATGCTGCCGCGCCGAGTGCGTCGTCCGGCGCGCCCCGCCGCACGTAGCCGCGGACGAGCACGTTGCCCGCCCGGCCCGCGTGCAGCCGCGGCGCGTCCTCGGCCTTCGCCGCCGCGACGTCGAGCACCGCCGGGCGCGGCTCCCACTCGACCGGGAAGGTCCCGAGGTCGAGCCGCGCGATCGCCTCGCGCGGGCCCACCACGGTGGCGACCGGCTCGCCCCGGAACAGCGCGACGTCCTCGGCGAAGACCGGCTGGTCGGCGAAGGGCGGGATCACGCCGTGGCAGTTGCGCCCGGGGATGTCGGCGGCCGTCAGGACCGCGCGCACCTCGGGATGCGCCGCCTGCCAGCCCGCGACGTCGCCAAGCCGGAAGCCCGCATGATGATGCGGACTGCGGACGATGCGCACCGCGAGAGTATCCGCCGGCCAGCCGTCCGCGCCGAAGCGGTCGGTGCCCAGCACCTTTGGCAGCCCGTCCACCCTCTCGACGCGCGCCCCTACCGCCCCGTCCGGCGGGGCCGCGTCCGCGCCCTCGCAGTCCATCACCGCGGCCACGATCTTGGCATAGCCCGTGCAGCGGCAAAGGACGCCCGAGATCGCCTCTTCCACCTCTTCCCGCGTCGGCCGGGGCGTGGCGCGCAAGAGAGCCTCGGCCGCCGTCAGCATCCCCGGCGTGCAGATGCCGCATTGCGCGGCGCCGTGGCGCAGGAAGGCGCGCTGAAGCCGCCCGGGCACGCCCCCCTCTGCCAGCGCCGCGACCGTCTCGACCCTGCGTCCTTCCGCGCGGGCGGCGGGCATCAGGCAGGCGCAGACCGGCGCGCCGTCCACCAGAACCGTGCAGGCCCCGCAATCGCCCGCGTCGCAGCCGACCTTCACGCCCTCGCAGCCGAAGGCGTCGCGCAGCGCCGCACTCAGCCGGGCGGCCGGCGCCACCACCGCCTGCCTGAGCGCGCCGTCGAGCGTCAGCGTCAGCGCGATCCGCTCGTCCCCCGCTGGCAGGGTGGGCGCGATCCGGTTCATGCCGGCACCTCCGCCCCGTCCATGCAGCGCGCCAGCGCCCGGCGCACGAGGACCGGCACGACCTCGGCGCGGTATTCGGCGCCCGCGCGCACGTCGCTGATGGGCGCAAGCCCCTCGATCAGCTCGGGGCGCACCGCCGCCGCCAGGTCCGCCAAGCTTGCACCCGCAAGCGCCGTCTCGAGCGCCGGCAGCCGCCGCGCCACAGGCGCGCAGGAGCCGACCGCAACAGAGGCGCGCAGGATGCGGCCCGCGGCGTCGGTCTCGACATGCGCGGCGACCATGGCGATCGAGATCACCAGATACCGCCGCGCGCCCAGCTTGACGAAGGCCGACCGCCCGACCAGCGGCGGCAGGTGCAGGGCCGCGACCAGTTCGCCCGGCCCGAGCGCCACCCGGCGCACGCCCGTCACGAAGGCGTCGAGCGGCACCCGCCGCGTGCCCCCCGCGCCGGCGATCTCGACCTCGGCGCCCAGCGCCATCAGGGCCACGGTCCCGTCCGCCGCGGGCGAGGCGTTGCAGACGTTGCCCGCCAGGGTCGCCACGTTCTGGATCTGCGGCGATCCCACCTCGCGCCCCGCCTCGGCGAGCGCGCGGTACGCCGGCCCGAGGCCCGCCCGCTGCACGTCGGTCCAGGTCGCGAGCGCGCCGATCCGCAGGCCCTCCGGGGTCAGGGCGATCTCGCGCAGCGCGGCGATCCCGGTGATATCGAGCAGATCCGTGCGTTCTGCCGCCTCGCCCAGGGCCGGATAGACGTCGGTTCCGCCGGCGAGGATGCGGAGGCAGGACTGGGCGCCGAGGGCGTCCACCGCCTCGGTCAGCGTCTGCGGGCGAAGATAGCGCGCCACGTCTGGCTCCCCTTCCCGTCGGGTCCGCGGGAGGCGCCACAAGGCCGGCGTCCGTCCCCACCCGTCACGGCTGAAGTCTTGCAGAGCGCCGCCCGCCGGACAAGATTTTTCATCGCTTCTACACGAACAAGTACCGTCGGCTCCCCGCGCTGCCGGAATTCGCGGCAGTCGACAGATGCGCGGCCTGGTAGGCCTTTCTCGCATCGCAATCCGGTCCGCTACCGGCCCCGGCCCGCAAGGGCGGCAGGCCCGAACTCGTTCGTGGACGACCATGCCGAAGAGGCGCGACCGGACGCGCCTAGAGGCTCAGGCGGACACGCCCCAGCACGTCGAGGCCCATCTGCAGGAACAGGTCCAGCATGTCGAGCGGCACCCAGTTCTCGCGGATCAGCCCCTCGTGGTGAAGGTAGAAGTCCATCACCCGCATCGTCACCGCACGCCCGGACGGCGGCATCCCGCAGAACCCGCCGCCGGCGTGCACTGCATAGACCGAGGGCCAGCCGCCGGTGACCGAATAGGGCCCGTCGCCGATGCGGATGTAATGCCCCGCGCCGTGCCGCCGCCGTTCCGCGTTGACCTCCTCGAAGGTCCCCTGCGGGCGGTGGAAGGCGATCCGGAACGGCAGCTGGTGGCCGTCCACGAACCCGTCGAGCCCCCGCGTCGTCCCGATCCCGGCCGGGCCGTACCACATCATCTTCGGATGCCAGTGGTCGCGCTGCGGCATCGCGATCAGCGCCTCGCGCGACAGGCTCCCCCGGTCGTCGAACTCGGCCAGCGTGCGGTGCATGGCGAGCGTCTGCGCGATCGAGGCCGCGCCCTCCGCCGCCTCCGAAGGTTCGAAGCGCAGCCCGTCGCCGGTGAGCGGCCCCGGCCACATCGCCTCGACCCCAAGGCTCGGCGCGAGCGGCCACAGCCCTGCCTGCCGGATCAGGTCGAGAATGTCCCACAACAGGTTCGCCTGCAGGATGCGCCCTTCCCCGTCCACCTCGTAGACCTCGCCATAGCGCAGGTACGCCGTCCGCCCCGTCGCGGGAATCCCCAGCCAGTCGCCCCGGAACGTCCCGCAGTAGTGGCCCATCGCGGCAAGGTAGCGCCGCCCTTCGTAGCTGCCGCCCACGAAGATCGCGTCGCGCCGTTCGAGATCGGGCAGCGCGGCCTTCAGCGGCAGGTAGGCCCTCGCCGCCGCGGCATCCGGGCCCGTCAGCCCGTTGATCGGATGCGCCACGCGCCACGCCGCCCCGGGCGCCGCCATCCGGCCGAGAAGCTCCGCGGTCCCGTCGGGCGGACACTCGGCGAGGCGGGCGAGGTCGGCGAAGACACGGGCACGCAGCGCACCGGGAAGGGCAGGGGAATCGGGCACGGCATCACCTTCAGCAAAGGGCCGGCACCATCCCTTCAGCATGTCCGGCCGGCCCGCAAGAAAAATGTTGCATACGTATGCAAATGCCCTCATCCTCTCCTGTCAAGGGCGCGAGCGACCCCGAAGCGACTCGCGCCCACTCACCAACAGGGATGCTCCTCATGACCATCAGATCGAAGGCCTTGCTCTCCACCGCGGCGCTTCTCGCCAGCGCCGGCCTCGCCGCCGCCGACTGCGGCATCGACGCGGGCCGCGTCAGCATCGTCGGCAACGAATTCCCCGCGATCCAGACCGTCGCCGCCGGCGCCGCCGCCTGCGCGACCGGGGCGGTCGAGGTGACCTCGAACCTCACCGCCGATCACCAGACCATCAACGTCCCCGGCATGAGCGGCAATCCGGCCGAATACACCACCGCCATCATCGCCAATTCCTCCATCGTCGCGCTGATCAACGAGGACGTGATCCGTCCGCTCGACGACCTGATCGCGGCGCACGGGGCCGACATTCCGCAGAGCCAGCTCATCACCATCGACGGCAAGGTGATGGCGGTGGCCTTCATGGCCAACGCCCAGCACCTCGTCTACCGCGCCGACGTGCTCGAGCGGATCGGGGTCGAGCCGCCGAAGACCTATGAAGAGATGCTGGCCGCGGCCGAGAAGATCCGCGCCGAGGGCATCATGCAGTACCCCGTGGGCGGCGCCTACGCGGCGGGCTGGAACCTCGCCCAGGAATTCGTGAACATGTACATCGGCATGGGCGGCGAGTTCTACGAGCCCGGCTCTGCGCAGGTCTCGGTCAACAACGAACAGGGCGTCGCCGCGCTCGAGATGATGAAGGCGCTGTCCGAGTACATGAACCCCGACTTCCTCACGCATGACTCGAACGCCACCTCGGCCGAATGGGAAGCGGGCAATGTCGCGCTGATGAACATGTGGGGCTCGCGCACGGGCGTCCTGATGGACGCCGAGGGCTCCACGCCCGAGGTCTACGAGAACACGATGGTCGCAGCCCCCATGACCGTGGGCGGCGGCACCATCCCGGCCACCACGCTCTGGTGGGACGGCTGGACGGTGGCCAGGAACATCCCGGACGAGGACGCGACGGCCACCTTCCTCGCCATGAAGAACGGCATCAGCCCGTCGATCCTGAACGATCAGACGATGGGCCAGGCCGTCTGGATGATCGAGGGCTACGAGCCCGCGCCGGTCAACGAGGGCGTCTTCGCCGCGATGGAGATGGGGACGAAGCCCTACCCGATGCTGCCCTACCACGGGCTCTTGCACACGGCGCTCGGCGACAACATCGCCGATTTCCTCCAGGGCAAGGAGGACGCGGCGACCGCGCTCGCCGACGTCGAGGCGGCCTATACCGCCGCCGCCCGCGAACAGGGCTTCCTGAACTGAGCGCGCCGGCGGGCGGGGGTCGCGCCCCGCCCGCCCTTCGCCCCGCCGCCTTCGCCGTCGGCCCCGCCCGACGCCCCTGTCTTCCGCACGCCCCGAGGACCCGGCCCTGTGAAGCACGCGACCTTCCTCTGGTTTGTCCTGCCCTCGGGCATCGCGATGGTCCTCTTCATCGCGCTGCCCATCCTGTCGGTGCTGATCCAGTCGGTCTACGCCCCGCACGAGCAGGTCATCGTCGAGGTCGAGAACTGCGGCCCCTTCGGCTGCACCACCGCCACCGCCATCGACCAGGAGGCGACGCGGGCGCTGCGCGAGGCCGAACCGCTCGGCCGGTTCGTGGGGAGCGACATCTACCTCAACCGCAACCACCTCGCGACCTCCGAGATCGCCGGGCTGTGGCAGAGCGCGCCAAGCCTCGGCGCCTTCTGGGGCCAGGTGATGAACCTGCCGTTCTACGGCGCGCTGGCCTTCACGCTGACCTACACCTTCGTGGTCACGCCCTTCTCGATCGCGCTGGGCTTCGTCATCGCGCTTGCCGTCAACACGCTGCCCCGCATGCTGCGCGGCCCCACGATCTTCTTCTCGCTCCTGCCGATGATCGTGACCCCGCTCATCGGCGCGCTGATCCTGTTCTGGATGATCGACGCCCGCGGCATCCTCGGCGCGGCGCTGCAATGGATCGCGGGCGACCCGAGCCTCTCGGTCAAGGCGTCGACGCCGCTCACCTGGACCATGCTCATGGTCTACGGCATCTGGTCCTCCGCCCCCTTCGCCTTCGTCGTCTACTACGCGGGCCTCCAGACCGTGCCGCAGGACACGCTCGAATCGGCGATGATCGACGGCGCGAGCCGGTGGGAGCGCATCCGCTACGTCGTGATCCCGCACCTCCTGCCGCTCACGACCTTCATGGCGCTCATCAAGATCATGGACAACTTCCGCGTCTTCGAGCCCATCGTCAGCTTCAACGCCGCCGCCCACGCCCAGTCGCTCAGCTACTTCATCTACTCCGACTTGGGCGGCGAGACGCGGCTTCTGTCCTCGGCCGCCGCGACCTCGGTGCTGACGATCGCGGGCGTCGCGATCCTCTTGTCCCCGGTGCTCGTGCGCACCTGGAAAAGCTTCGGGAAGGCCTGAGATGTCCACCGCCGCCGACCGCCGCCCGCCCGCCCTCCGCGCCGCACTGACGGCCTTCCTCGTCCTCTGGCTCGTCGTCGCGGCGTTCCCCTTCCTCTGGACGCTCTGGGGGTCCTTCAAGGTCGAGGGCGACTTCTTCTCGAAGGCCGACTGGATGAACGCGCTGTTCGGCACCTTCACCCGGGTGGAAACCGGCGGCGCCTTCACGACCCAGGGCTACTCCGGCGCATGGGTTCAGGAGGAGTTCTGGCGCGCCGCGCTCAACACCCTCATCGTCGTCACCTGCGTCGTCGTCATCTCGCTCACCTTCGGCACGCTCGGCGGCTACGCGCTCTCCCGCTCGCCCTACCGCTACGCCTTCTGGCTTCTCATCATCGCGCTGATCTTCCGCGCGATGCCGCCCATCACGCTCGTCTCGGGGTACCTGCTGCCGTTCTTCCAGTGGAACCTCTGGGGCCACCTGCCCACCGCGATCATCGTGCTCGTGGCGATCAACCAGCCCTTCACGCTCTGGATGCTCACGGCCTTCTTCCGCAACATCCCGAAGGATCTCGACGAAAGCGCGATGGTCGACGGCTGCACCCATTTCCAGGCCTTCCGCTTTGTCATCATCCCGGTCATGTGGCCGGGCGTGATCACGACGGGGCTCTTCAGCTTCCTTCTCGCCTACAACGACTTCGCGGTCACCGCGATGCTGCTGTCCAAGGAGAACCAGACCATGGTGCCCAAGATCGCGAGCTTCCTCGGCACCACCCAGACCAAGGGCAACGTCATGTTCGCCGTCGCCGCCGTCGTCTCGGCCACCGCACCCTTGTTCGTCCTCGTCCTCTTCTTCCAGCGCCAGATCGTCAGCGGCCTCACCGCCGGCGCCGTGAAAGGGTAACGCCCATGGCCGAGATCCACCTTCGCAACGTCTCCAAGCGCTGGGGCAGCTTCGTGGGCGTCAAGTCCTTCGACCTCCGGATCGCGGATGCCGAGTTCCTCGTGCTCCTCGGCCCCTCGGGCTGCGGCAAGACCACGACGATGCGCATGATCGCCGGCCTCGACGACGCGACCGAGGGCGAGATCGTGATCGGCGGCCGCGTCGTGAACGACCTCGAACCCAAGGACCGCGACATCGCCATGGTGTTCCAGAGCTACGGGCTCTACCCCACCATGACGGTCTACGAGAACATCCGCTTTCCGCTCAAGGTGCGGAAGGTGCCGCAGAGCCAGCACCATGAGATGGTCATGCGCGCGGCGAAGATGGTGGAGCTCACCGACTTTCTCGACCGCAAGCCCGCCGCGCTCTCGGGCGGCCAGCGCCAGCGCGTGGCGCTCGCCCGCGCCATCGTCCGCAAGCCCACCGTGTTCCTGATGGACGAGCCCTTGTCCAACCTCGACGCCAAGCTGCGCGTCTCGACGCGCGCCCAGATCAAGAACCTCCACCACGAACTCAAGACCACGACGATCTACGTCACCCACGACCAGATCGAGGCGATGACGCTCGCCGACCGCGTCGTGGTGATGAACAGGGGCGAGGTGCAGCAGGTCGGCACGCCGATCGAGATCTACGACCGCCCCGCCAACACCTTCGTCGCGGGCTTCATCGGTTCTCCGGCCATGAACCTGATGGAGGGCACGATGACGGGCGGCGTCTTCGAAGGCCGCAACGTCCGCATCCCCGGCTTCACGGGCGCCCCGGACGGCCCGGTGACCGTGGGCTTCCGGGCCGAGGACGCCGCCATTGCCGAAACCGGCGAGATCGCCGCGCCCGTCTATTCGATGGAGCTTCTGGGCGACAGCTCCATGGCGACCGTGCAGGCCGGCGGGGCGCTCGTCGCGATCAAGGCCGCCAAGGACTTCACCGCCCGCATCGGCGCGCCCATCGCGGCCTCGGTGCCCGCCGCCATCTGCCACCTCTTCGACCCGGAAACGGGCCGCCGCATCGAGAGACACCGATGAACCTCGACGATCACGCCACCCGCAGCGCGGCCACCCTCGACGTCATCCACCGGATGGAAGCCGCGCTCGGCGCGGGCTCGAACGACATGGCCGCGCATTTCCACGAGGACTTCCTCTGGCGCGGCAACCGCGGCTGCGGCACCAAGCGGGGCCTGCCCGAGTTCCGCGCCAACTGGCAGCTCCCCCTCCGCGCGGCCTTCACCGACCGCAGCTACCTGACCGAGAAGTTCCTCGCCGACGGCGACTGGGCCGCCTGCTTCGGCCATATCGAGGCGACGCATTCGGGCGCCTTCATGGGGATCGCGCCCACAGGGCTGCGCGTCCGCATCCCCTACATGGACTTCTGGCGCGTCGCGGACGGACGCATCGCGGACAACCCCGTCTTCGTCGACTTCGCCGCCGTCCTCCACCAGCTCGGCCGCGACGTCTTCGCGGGCGAGGGGTGGGAGGCCTATGACGCAGGGCAGAAGACCCCGCCCCGCCCGGATTGAGGAGACCCCGATGACCGTCACCCATCTCAAGCGCGGCAAGCCCGAAGCCCAGCGCGCCGAGGACGACGCGAAGGTCCGCGGCACCGTCGAGGACATCATTGCCCGGATCGAGGCCCGCGGCGACGCGGCCGTCCGCGACCTCAGCGCAGAGTTCGACGGCTACGCACCCCCGTCCTTTCGCCTCACCGCCTCGGAAATCGAGGCCGCGATGCAGAAGGTCACGGCCCGCGACATGGAGGACATCCGCTTCGCGCAAGCCCAGATCCGCCGCTTCGCCGAGGCCCAGCGGGCGTCCATGACGGACATCGAGATCGAGACGCTCCCCGGCGTCATCCTCGGCCACCGCAACATCCCCGTGCAATCGGTCGGCTGCTACGTGCCCGGCGGCAAGTTCCCCATGGTCGCCTCCGCCCACATGTCGGTCCTCACGGCTGCCGTCGCCGGCGTCCCCCGCATCGTGGCCTCCGCGCCCCCCGTGAAGGGCGAACCCCACCCCGCCATCGTCGCCGCCATGCACCTGGGCGGTGCGCACGAGATCCTCGTGCTCGGCGGCATCCAGGCCGTGGGCGCCATGGCCATCGGCACCGAGACCATCGCCCCCGTGCACATGCTCGTGGGCCCCGGAAACGCCTATGTGGCCGAAGCCAAGCGCCAGCTCTACGGCCGCGTCGGCATCGACCTCTTCGCAGGCCCGACGGAAACCATGCTCATCGCCGACGACATGGTCGACGCGGAGCTTTGCGCGACCGATCTCCTCGGCCAGGCCGAACACGGCTACAACTCGCCCGCCTGCCTCCTCACCACCTCCCGCAAACTCGCGGAAGGAACGCTCGCGGAAGTCGACCGCCTTCTCGCCATCCTCCCCACGGCCGAGACCGCCGCCGCCTCATGGGCCGACTACGGCGAGGTCATCCTCTGCGACACGCACGACGAGATGCTCACCGTCGCCAACGACATGGCCTACGAGCACGTCCAGGTCATGACCGACCGCGACGACTGGTACCTCGCGCAGATGCACAGCTACGGCGCGCTCTTCCTCGGCGCCCGCACCAACGTGGCGAACGGCGACAAGGTGATCGGCACGAACCACACGCTCCCCACGCGGAGGGCGGGCCGCTACACCGGCGGCCTCTGGGTGGGCAAGTTCCTCAAGACCCACAGCTACCAGCGCATCCTGACGGACGCCGCCGCGACCGAGATCGGCGCCTACGGCTCGCGCCTCTGCCTGCTCGAAGGCTTCGTGGGCCACGCTGAACAGTGCAACATCCGCGTCCGCCGCTACGGCGGGATCAACGTTCCCTACGGCGCTCCCGCCCCCTTCCGCGACGCGGCCGAATGACCCCCATGCTTCATCTTGGCGCAAGTACTCCCGGGGGGAGGGCCGCAGGCCCGTCGGGGGGCAGGCAGCCCCCCGTCCCCGCGCGCCACGGAGCGCGCCCGTGACCCTTCCCGCCACCCCCTCCTTCCGCCTCGATGGCCGTCGCGCCCTCGTCACCGGCGCCTCCTCGGGCATCGGCCTCGCCGCCGCCGCGGCCCTCGGCCGGGCCGGCGCCCATTTCGCCATGGTGGCCCGGCGCCCCGAACCGCTCCGGGCCGCCGCAGCCGAGATGACCGGCGAGGGCCTGTCCGCCACCGCCCACCCGCTCGACGTCACCGACCTCGCCGCCACTGCCGCCCTCGTCGCGACCCACGGCCCCTTCGACATCCTCGTGAACGCCGCCGGCCTCGCCCGCCACAGCCCCGCGCTCGACACCACGCCCGACGACTTCGACGCCGTGCTCGACGTCAACCTCCGCGCCGCCTATTTCCTGACGCGCGAAGTCGCCAAGGGCCTCATCGCCGCCCGCAAACCCGGCAGCCTCATCAACATCTCCTCCCAGATGGGCCACGTGGGCGGCATCGACCGCGCGGTCTACGCGGCCTCGAAACACGCGCTCGAGGGCATGACCAAGTCCATGGCCATCGAATGGGGCCCGCACGGCATCCGCGTGAACACGCTCTGCCCGACCTTCATCCGCACGCCGCTCAGCGAACCGACCTTCGCGAACCTCGAGCGCCGCGCCTGGATCGAGGCCAGGATCAAGCTCGGCCGCGTGGGCCAGCTCGAGGACATCACGGGCCCCGTCCTCTTCCTCGCCTCCGACGCCGCGGCCCTCGTCACCGGCACCGCGCTTCTCGTCGACGGCGGCTGGACGGCCGACTGATGGCCGACAGGATCACCTCCCTCGATGTGGCGCGCCTCGCCGGCGTGTCGCAATCGGCCGTCAGCCGCGTCTTCACGCCCGGCGCCTCGGTCTCGAAGACAACCGTGGCCAAGGTCCGCGCCGCGGCCGAAGAGCTGGGATATCGCCCCAACGTTCTTGCCCGCAGCCTGATCACCGGGCGCACCCGGATCATCGGCCTCGTCGTGGCCTATCTCGACAACCAGTTCTATCCCATCGCTCTCGAACGGCTGTCCCGCGCGCTCCAGGCGCGGGGCTACCACATCCTCGTCTTCATGGCCGAGAACTCGACCGAAGGCGTGGCCCCCGTGATGCAGGAGCTCATCGATTACCGGGTCGAGGGCATCGTCACGGCCTCCGTCGCCATGACGAACGATCTCACGAACCGCTGCGAGGCGGCCGGCATCCCCGTCGTCATGTTCAACCGCGGCCAGGACGACCCGCGCCTCGCCGAGGTCACCTCCGACAACCTGGCGGGCGGCCGCGCCGTCGCCGACCTCCTCGTGCGGGCAGGCCATGCGCGCATCGCCCATATCGCGGGCTGGCAGGGCGCCTCGACCGGCCGGGACCGAGCGCAAGGCTTCCTCGACGGCCTCGCCGCCCACGGCCGCGCCCCCGTGGCCGTCATCGACGGCATGTACAACCGCGACCACGCCGCAGGGGTCGCCCGCGACCTTTTCTCGCGCCCCGACCGCCCCGACGCCGTGTTCGTCGGCAACGACCACATGGCCTTCGCAGTGATGGATGTGCTGCGCTTCGAGCTTGGCCTCCGCATCCCCGGGGACGTCTCCGTCGTCGGCTACGACGACGTGCCCATCGCCGCCTGGCCCGCCTACGACCTCACCACCGTGCGCCAGCCCGTGAACCGCATGGTCGACGCCACCGTCGACGCGCTCCTGTCTCGGATCGAGGGCGACACCGCCCCCCGCAAGATCCGCATCCCCTGCCCGCTGATCCTGCGCGGCTCCGCCCGCCTGCCCGAGGTGACGACATGACAGGACCCTCGAACCGCTGGAAAGACCTCCCCGACTACATCCTCGGCGTCACGAAGGAGATCTGGGAGGGCCGGGGCATCGCCACGCTCCACCACACCTACGCCCCCGACATCCCCGTGCGGACGCCCTTAGGCGCCGCCCGCGGCAACGGGCCGGTCATCGCCTCGACCATGGCGACGCTCGCGGAATTCCCCGACCGGCAGCTTCTGGGCGAGGACGTGATCTGGTCGGACGACCCCGACCACGGCCTCCTCTCCTCGCACCGCATCCTCTCGACCGGCACCCATGCGCGCGGCGGCGCCTTCGGCCCCGCCACCGGGCGCCGCTGGACGATCCGCGTCATCGCCGACTGCGCCGTCCGGGGCGACGTGATCTACGACGAATGGCTGGTGCGCGACTACGGCGGCCTCGTCCGTCAACTGGGCCAGGACCCCCGCGCCTTCGCGGCCTCCCTCATCGAAGCCGAAGGCGGGCCCGGCACCGCGAAACGCCCCTTCACCCCCGCCGCCGACATCGCGCCCGACTACCGGGGTCGCGGCAACGCAAACGACTGGGGCCTCCGCTACGAGGACACGCTCACCCGCATCATGGCGGCCGACTTCGCCCATATCCTCGCCACCCACGACCGCGCCGCCATCGGCGCCTACCCCGGGGCGGCCACCGCCATCGGGCGCGACGCCATCGCGGACTTCTGGCTGTCGCTCCGGTCCGCCTTTCCCTCGGCCACCTTCACCATCCACCACCGGATCGGCATGGAGGGCGGCATGATGAGCCCCCGCGCCGCGATCCGCTGGTCGCTCGACGGCACCCACGACGGCTGGGGCGCCTTCGGCCGGCCCACCGGCGCGCCCGTGCACGTCATGGGGATGAGCCACGCCGAATTCGGCCCCCGGGGCCTGCGCCGGGAAGTCACGCTCTACGACGAAATCGCGATCTGGAAACAGATCCTGCTTCATACAGGTGAAACATGACCGCCCCCAGACTGGTCCGCTACGGCGAACTGCGCCCCTGCAAGACCGCCTTCATCGACGCCCATACCCCGGGCTCGGACCGGAAGGAGAACTTCACCATCATCGGCGGCGGCGTCTCGGAATCCCCCGACCAGCACGTCCACATCACCGACGCCATCGGCTTCAACATCGGCGCGGCGGGCCAGCCGCCCCGCTGCCGCAACTCGCTCCACTCCCACCGTACGGCCGAGGTCTTCTTCGTCCTCAAGGGCCGCTGGCGCTTCTTCTGGGGCCGCTGGGGGACGGCGGGCGAGGTTGTTCTGGAAGAAGGCGACATCTTCAACATCCCCACCGGCATCTTCCGCGGCTTCGAGAACATCGGCACCGACTACGGGATGATCATGGCCATCCTCGGCGGCG
>DAINOF010000065.1:0-13261 GCA_036735505.1 Paracoccaceae bacterium | reverse complement strand
TGCCGGCCATCGCGTGGCGGGCCGTGGCGGCCAGCGCCAGAAGCGCGCCTTCCGGCCCGAGGCCGGCATCGATCTTCGTCACCCGGTCGGCGCCGGTGACGAGCCGCCGCGTCGCGCCGCCGAAGAGCCCGAAGGCGCCCTCGTAGCAATTCGCGCCCGGCACGAAGACCCGGTCGCCCGGGCGGAAATGCGTGTCCGACCCGGCCTCGACGACCTCTCCGGCCGATTCGTAGCCGGGGACGAGCGGATAGCCCATGCCCGGGAAGGGCGGCATCGTGCCGGACCAGAAGAGCTTCTCGGTGCCGGTGGAAATCCCCGAATGCGCGATCTCGACGACGAGATCGGCCGGCCCCGGCCGCTTCAGCCCGACCGTCTCGAGTCCGAGCGTCTGCGGCCCGGAAAGGATGACGGCCGTGGTCTGCATGAAGCCTCCCTTGTCGATCCCGCCGCCATCAGACTCACGACGTGCGGGTTGCGAACAGGTGTAAGTCTAACTTGACAGTTCTTACTGTCAATACCTTTAGACACCCGTCTGTATCAGGAGCGGCGCGCCTCGACCACGGAGGTGACGAAGGGCCGGTGCACCCGGCGCGGCGCGATGTCTGCAAAGCCGGCCTTGCGCAGCGCCTCGGCGATCTCGGCGGCCGACCGCGCCCGCCCCGTTCCCATCGCCATCGTGTAGAGCGCGAAATAGGTGTCGCCCGGCCGGCTCGGCCGGTCACCGCCCGTCATCGGCTCGGACACGATCACCCGCCCGCCCGGCGGCAGCGCCTCGCGGACACGCGACAGGAGAAGCGCGACGGTGTCGTCGGCATGGTCGTAGAGCACCCGCACGAGGCTGATCGCTTCCGCGCCCTGCGGCAGCGGCGCCTCGCGGAAGCTTCCGCCGGTGACGGTGACACGGGGCTCGAGGCCCGCGCGGCGGAATCGCTCCTCGGCCGCAGGCACGACCTCGGGCAGGTCGAAAAGCGTGGCCTTCAGGTTCGGATAGGCCGTGGCCACGGCCGCCAGGAACGCCCCCGAGCCGCCGCCCACGTCCATCAGGTGCGAGACGCCCTCGAGGCGCACCGCCCGAAGCGTTTCCTCGGCCACGAGCGCCTGGCTGTCGGCCATGAGGTCGGAATAGGTCCGCGCGACCTCGGGCTCGATCCCCTGCGCGGCACCGAA
Organism: Paracoccaceae bacterium; assembly: GCA_036735505.1. Classification (GTDB taxonomy): domain Bacteria; phylum Pseudomonadota; class Alphaproteobacteria; order Rhodobacterales; family Rhodobacteraceae; genus DAINOF01. The sequence continues at coordinate 12,094 of DAINOF010000065.1, read as the reverse complement.
GACATAGGGCCAGAACCGGGCGAGTTCGGTGTCCGACCCGTCGCGGAAGAAGCCCGCGGGGTCCTCGAGGTCGCGGTAGAAGGCGCGGTGATGCAGGATCATCGCCTCGAGCCCCGGCACGCCCAGAATCGCCGCGCCGCGCCGGGTCAGCGCGAATCGCCCGTCGCGTTTCAGCGTGAGAAGCCCAAGCGCCACGCCCGCGCGCAGCAGGACCTCCGCCCGGCGCGGATCGAGGTTCGTCCGCCCGGCCACGGCCCGCGCCGTCGCGGGGGCATCGAGCAGCATGGGAAGCACACGCAGCTCCACCAGCGCATGGAGCACCTGGGAATTCACGAAGCCCGCGACGAGGTCGAACAGCGCCTCGCCCTCGCGCTTGGCGATGCCGCGTGTGAAGGGAAACCGGCTCGCCCAAGACTGGAAGCCGCGCGAGGCGGCAAGACGATTGGCCCAGGCCGAAACGCTGAACCGCGCCCGGCGGGGCCGACGGTGTGATTCTAACCCCGCCTCACTCACCCGGGACCGTCCGCCGCACGGGCGTCATCGGGGTGAGCCGCTCGGCGGTCTTGCGGACCATGCCGGCGAGCATCGCCTCGCCCGGACAGGAGGGGATCGAGGCGATGGCGCCGCCGAGGATGTCCTTGAGCCGCCCGATCGCGCCCTCCACCCCGAGGGAGGAGACCGCGTTCGGCCGGTGGTGCAGGTCGTCCTGCCCCGCGGGCTTGCCCAGTTCCGCCTCGTCGCAGAGCGCGTCGCGCAGGTCGTCGGCCACCTGGAACGCCTCGCCGATACGCGCGCCCAGCTCTTCCCAGAGCTCGGCGTCGTGGCCCGCCGCCACGGCACCCATCTGGGTCGCCGCGATGAACAGGGCCCCCGTCTTGGCGCGGTGGTAGGCGGACAGGTCGACCTCCGCCTCGCTCTCCCAGCCCTGGCCTGCGCAGATGCCGCCCGGCATCCCCGTCCGCTGGCTGAGGATCAGCGACAGCCGCAACGCCCGGCCGGCATCCTCGACCCCCGCCCGCGCCAGCACCTCGAAAGCCAGCACGATCAGGCTGTCCCCGGTCAGGAGCGCCAGCGGCTCGGAATAGGCGCGGTGGACCGAGGGCTTGCCGCGCCGGATGTCGGCGTCGTCGAAACAGGGCATGTCGTCATGGACGAGGCTCGCGCAGTGGATGAGCTCGAGCGCCGCCGCCGCCGCTTCGGCGATCCGGGGCCGGTCGTCACCGCAGGCGACCGCGACCGACAGGAGGATCGTCGGACGGATGCGGGCGCCGCCCGGCGTCACGGCGTAGTCGAGCGCCGAGGCAAGCCGCGGCGGCCCGCCGCGGCCCTGGCCGATGGCAATGGCGCGTGTCATGGCCGCTTCGATGCGCTGTTCGAGTCCCATGTCCCTGCGTCCCCGTGTCCAGATGTGTCAATTTCAGCTTACAGTCATATGTAAATCATAGTGGACATGACGCGCGCGCAAGTCAACAATCGAGGCGATGAACCGGATGACTGACAGAATCGTCGTGATCGGCGCGGGCATGGGCGGGCTCGCCGCCGCGATCCGTCTCGCCGCGGCGGGTCTCGAGGTGACCGTGGTCGAGGCGCAGGACGCCCCCGGCGGCAAGATGCGCACCGTGGACAGCGCCGCAGGCCCCGTGGACGCAGGCCCCACGGTGATGACGATGCGGCACGTCTTCGACGACCTCTTTGCCGTCGCGGGCACGACGCTCGACGCCCACGTGTCGCTCCACCGCGAAACCGTGCTCGCCCGCCACTGGTGGCAAGACGGATCAACGCTCGACCTTCACGCCGATCCCGAGGACAGCGCCGCCGCAATTCGCGCCTGGAGCGGCCCCCGCGCCGAGGCCGACTTCCGCCGCTTCTCCGCCCGCGCGGCCCGCCTCTTCGATGCCTTCGACGCCCCCGTGATGCAGGCCCCCCGCCCGACCTTCGCCCGCCTCGCCGCCCATGTGGCGGCGCGGCCCGGGCTGATCCCGGCGATGGACCCGGTCTCCACCCTCGCGCAGTCCCTTGTCCGCCAGTTCAGGGACCCGCGCCTCCGCCAACTCTTCGGCCGCTACGCCACCTATTTGGGCGGCTCGCCTTTCGCCTCGCCGGCGGTGCTCGCTCTCATCTGGCATGCCGAGGCGCAAGGCGTCTGGCGCGTCGAGGGCGGCATGCACCGCCTCGCCCGGGCGATGGAAGCGGTGGCGACCACGCTCGGCGTGACCTTCCGCTACGGCGCCCTCGCCCGTCGGATCGAGATCCAGTCGGGCCGGGTCGCCGCCGTGCAGCTCGCCTGCGGCACCCGTCTCCCTGCCGCCCGCGTGGTCTTCAACGGCGACCCCCGCGCACTCGCGACCGGCCTCCTCGGGGACGGCGCCCGCGCCGCCGTTCCCCGGATCGCCGTCGAGCCGCGCAGCCAGTCGGCCAACGTCTGGACCTTCGCGGCACGCCCCCGGGGGCCGGACCTCCACCACCACAACGTCTTCTTCGGCCCCGACCCCCGCGTCGAATTCGACTCCATCGCCGAGGGCCGTCAGCCGCAGGACCCCACGCTCTACGTCTGCGCCCAGGACCGCGGCAGCGGGCGGAACCCGCCCGACCTCGAACGGTTCGAGATCATCATGAACGCCCCGCCGCTTCGCGACGGATCACGAGAGGACGTCGACACATGCCGGACACGCACCTTCCGGACGCTCGAGGCGCATGGCCTCACCTTCGGGCCGGAACCCCCCGACGCGGCGCTCACGACGCCGGCCCGCTTCGACGCGCTGTTCCCGGGGAGCCTCGGATCCCTCTACGGGCGGAGCCCGCACGGCCTGACGGCGGCCTTCGCGCGGCCGACGGCCCGGAGCGCGGTCCCGGGCCTCTACCTCTCGGGAGGGGGAACGCATCCGGGAGCCGGAGTTCCGATGGCGACGCTCTCAGGCCGGCACGCGGCCGAGGCGATACTGACAGACCGAACTTCAACCTCGAGGTCCCGCCCGACGGCTACGCCTGGTGGTATGTCGACGGGATCTCCGACGACGGCACCCGCGCCCTTTCCGTCATCGCCTTCATAGGCTCGGTCTTCTCGCCCTGGTACGCCTGGTCGGGCCGCCGCCGCCCGCACAACCACGTCTGCATCAACGTGGCCACCTACGGGCCGGGCGGGCGATTCACCATGACCGACCGCGGCGAGGCGGCGCTGCGCCAGAGCCGCGACAGCGTCACGGTCGGGCCATCGTCGCTGTCCTGGCGCGGCGACCGGCTCGAGATCGACGTGGACGAGGTCTCCTCGCTCCCCCTCGTCTCGCGTGTGAGGGGCCGGATCACCCTGACCCCCTCGGCCGTCACCTCGGTCGAGCTGCCGCTCCTGCCGGACGGCACCCATGTCTGGCGCCCCTTCGCGCCCACGTCCCGCATCGAGGTCGACCTCGGCCCCGGCTGGCAATGGACCGGTCACGGCTATTTCGACGCGAATTTCGGGACCCGCGCGCTCGAAGCGGACTTCTCCTCCTGGACCTGGGGCCGCTATCCGCTCGGGGGCGGGTCGGCCTGCTTCTACGACGCGGTGCGCCGCGACGGCACCCGTCTCGAAGCCGGCATCCGCTTCACCGAGGACGGCCGCGCCGAGACGATGCTCCTCCCGCCCCTCGCGCGGGTCGCGCGCTCCCGCTGGGCGGTCCGGCGCGTGACACGGGCCGATGCGGGCTACCAGCCCCGCCAAGTGCTCGCGATGCTCGATGCACCCTTCTACACGCGCTCCGCCGTGCGGACGCTGATCGCCGGGGAAGAGTCCGTCGGCGTCCACGAGGCGCTCGACCTCGACCGTTTCGCCTCGCCGCTCCTGAAGCCCATGCTCGCCGTCCGCGTCCCGCGCCGGTCGAACTGGCGGTTCGAGGACTGAAGGTGGAAGAAGGGGGGCCGTCTGCCCCCCTCGGCCTTCGGCCTCACCCCCCGAGAGTATTTCGGCCAAGATGAAGCAGAACGTGGCTCAGGGCTTCATCTTGGCGAAAATACTCCCGCCGGAGGCGCTTGCATGAAGCGCGCGGAAGGCGCGCGGAATGCCAGAAGGAACGCGGCGAAGCCGCTCCGCTCAACTGGCCTGCGGCTCGGGGTTCAACCGCCAGACCGCATAGTTGAGCGCCCCCGCGACGGTGACCCAGATCAGATAGGGCACGAACAGGAGCCCGGCGATGCGGTCGAGCGACCAGAAGGACCCCAGCGTGGCCGCCACGGCGATCCAGAGCCCCACGAGCACGACCATGCCAGCGCCCATCCGTTTCAGCCCGAAGAAGACCGGCGTCCAGAGCGTGTTGAGCGCGATCTGGAGCGCGAAAAAGGCCATGGCGTAGTGGCTCCCCTCGAGCGGCGCGACCCGCGCCGCGGCTGCCGCGATGCAGAGGTAGAGCGTCGACCAGGCCACGGGGAATAGCCAGTCGGGCGGCGTCCAGGAGGGCTTCGACAGGCTTTCGTACCATTTCCCCGGCTCGAAGAGCGCACCGGTCGAGCCTGCGGCGAAGCAGGAGGCAAGGAAGATGGCAAAGAGCGTCCAGTCCATGGATTCCAAATAGCTCAGGCGCCGGTCCGTTCCAGCCCCCGCATCGCGCGGTCCCGCGCCTCGAGATCGGCGAAGAGGCCGAGAAGCCGGTCCGCGCGTCCCAGGACCTCGGGCGCGCCGCGCGCCGCTGCCTCGACGAGGAAGCGCGTTTCGGCCAGCGGTGCCGCGTAGAGAACGGCCGAGCCCGGCGTCACGGTCGAGACCGCTGCCCGCATGAGCGACAGGCCGAGCCAGCCCGCCTTCTGCGCCTTGTAGGTCCGCGCGCGGTAGCTCACCGTGTCGAAGCCGTTCCGCGCGATGGCGCCGCCGATGCCGGCGTAGACGTGGCGCGCCGCATAGATGCCGGGGCGCGCGTCGACGGGCAGGGCCGGGATCCCGGCCTCGGCCCGGAAGTAGAGCCGGTCCGCCTGCAGCAGGAGCCTTCGCACCATGTCGCGGATGCGGGCGTCGGGCAGCGGGTCGGCGAAGATCGTCTCGGGGTGGAGCCCCGCCGCCTCGAGCCAGTCGAGCGGCAGGTAGATGCGTCGCGCCCGCGCGTCCTCGCCCACGTCGCGTGCGATGTTGGTGAGCTGCATCGCGACGCCGAGGTCGCAGGCGCGCGCCAGCGCGTTCGCGTCCCGCACGCCCATGAGCACGCACATCATTGCGCCCACCGCCGCCGCAACCCGCGCGGAATAGTCGAAAAGCTCCGACATCGTCCGGTAGCGTCGCCCGGTCGCGTCCCAGGCCAGCCCCTCGAGCAGCGCCTCGGGCAAGGCGCGCGGCATCTCGTGCGCCTCGATCACCGCCGCGAAGGCGCGGTCGGCGGGGGTGTCGCGCGGCGTGCCGCGGTAGATCAGGTCGAGCCGGTCGCGCAGGCGCAGCACCGCGGCGGGCTTCTCCTCGTGCAGGTCCACCGCGTCGTCGGCGAGCCGGCAGAAGGCATAGAGCGCCAGCGCCGGGTCGCGCACCCTAGACGGGAGAAGCCTGGAGGCCGCGTGGAACGACAGCGATCCGTGGCGGATCGCCTCGCGGCAGTGGTCGAGGTCGTCCTGTCTCATTCCGCCGCCATCCTTACCGGCACCGTCGCCGCATCGGGGATCATCTTGGCCATCACCTCGGCAGAGGACACGACACCGGGCAGCCCCGCGCCGGGGTGCGTGCCCGCGCCCACCAGGAAGAGGCCCTTCGCCTCCTCGCTCACGTTGTGCGGCCGGAACCAGGCCGACTGAAGGATGCGCGGCTCGATCGAGAAGCCGCAGCCGAAGGGCGAGAGGTAGCGGTCGCGGAAGGTTTCGGGCGTGAAGACGCGCGAGGCGGAGAGGCGGTCCTCGAAGCCCGGGATCAGCCGCTGCAACTCGCGCGTGACCTTCTTGCGGTAGATCGGCTCCTCGCGCGCCCAGTCGACAGGGCTCGCGTGGCCCAGATGCGGCACCGGGGACAGCGCGTAGAAGGTGTCGTCGCCCTCGGGCGCCACGCCCGGGTCCGTGACCGAGGGCCGGTGGAGGTAGAGGCTCATGTCGTCCGCCAGCCGGCCCTTGATGAAGATGTCCCGCAGGAGCCCCTCGTAGCGCGGGCCCGACAGGATCGTGTGATGGCCGACGTCCGGCCACACGGCGCGGGTCCCGCGCGTCCCGAAGTACCAGACATACAGCCCCATGCTCCACGTCCGGCGGCCCAGCTTCGCGTCCGACCAGCGCCGGCGGGGCAGGTTCCGCAGGAGCCGCGCGTAGGTATGCCCGGCGTCAGCGTTCGAGATCACGAGCGGCGCGCGCAGCACCTCGCCCGTGGCCAGCCGCACGCCCTGCGCCGCGCCGTCCTCGACCAAGATCTCGTCCGCCTCGGCGCCAAGGCGCAGCCGGCCCCCCTGCCCGTCCACGACCCGCGCCATGGCGTCGGCGATCGCCTGCACGCCCCCGACGGCGTAGTGGACGCCGTACTCCTTCTCGAGATGGCTCACGAGCGCGTAGATCGAAGTCACATGCATCGGGTCCCCGCCGATGAAGAGCGGGTGGAAGGACAAGGCCATCCGGAGCCGTTCGTCCTTTACCCGCGACCTCGCGAGCCCGAGGATAGACCGGTCGGCGCGCAACCGGGCGAATTCGGGCAGCACCTTGATCGTGTCCCAGAGCCGGTGCATCGGCTCGGCCACCATGCCTTCGTAGCCGACCACATAGCGGCGCTTGGAATCCTTGAGGAACCGCAGGTAGCCCGGCACGTCGCCGGGCGACAGACGCCGCACCTCGGCCACCATCGCCTCGGTATCGCCGCGGGCGGTGAAGGTCGATCCGTCGGGCCATCGGATCTCGTAGAACGGGTCGAGCGGGCGCAGGTCGACGTCCGCGTCGAAGTCGCGTCCGCAGGCGGCCCAAAGCTTGCGGTAGACCTCGGGCACCGTGACGATGGTGGGGCCGAGGTCGAAGCGGTGGCCGTTCTCGGTGATCGAGGACCCGCGACCACCCGCGCGGTCGAGCCGGTCCACCACCGTCACCCGGTAGCCCTTGGCGCCGAGCCGCATGGCGGCGGCGAGCCCGCCCAGCCCCGCCCCGATGACGATGGCTTCGCTGCGCGGATCGGGGATCGATTTCATGCGGACTCTCCTCGTTGGCGGCCAGCCTACAAGTGTCAGGCCAGATTTACAATTCAGAAGTCACTGCGGCTTGACGCCGGCAAACGCGGCTTTATTTCCGGCGCCACACATGTCAGACTAAGTTGACAGACCGGGAGTCGGAGCCATTCAGACCACGAGCCTCAGCGTCTTCCGTTTCGACGCGGCCGCCGCGCGCCTCTGGGCCTTCGTGCAGATGGGTGCGGCGCGGCTCGACTTCCTGCGCGACCGTGACGTGGGCTTCTGGAAGCTCTGCGGCTCGGGCCCGCGGGGCCGCTTCACGCCCGGCACGGACGGGTCGGTCTGGGCGATCCTTGCCACCTGGCCCGATGCCGCCACCGCCCTGGACCGGACCGAAAACGCCCCCGTCTACCGCCGCTGGCGGGCGCATGCCTCGGAATCGACCACCCTCCTTCTCGCCCCGGCTTCCGCGCGCGGCCGCTGGTCGGGACGCGCGCCCTTCGACGTGGCCGACACGTCGCTCCCTGGCCCAGTCGCCGCCCTCACTCGCGCCAGCATCAAGCCCTCGCGCCTCGTGAAGTTCTGGACCGAGGCGCCGGACGTGCAGGGCGCCATCGACGCCGACCCCAACGTGCTCTTCAAGGTGGGGCTGGGCGAGGTGCCCTTCCTCCACCAGATGACCTTCTCGGTCTGGCCCGACACCGCATCCATGACCGCCTTCGCCCGCCGCGACGGCCCGCACGCGCAAGCCATCCGCGCCGTCCGCGCGGGCGGCTATTTCTCCGAAGAACTCTACGCCCGGTTTCGCGTCACAGGCGTCACCGGCACGTGGGAGGGCGCCCCGCCTCTCCCCGAAAGGATTGCCGCATGAGACAGCCCTTCCCCTTCTCGGCCATCGTCGGCCAAGACGAGATGAAGCAGGCCATGGTCCTGACCGCCATCGACCCCGGCATCGGCGGCGTGCTCGTCTTCGGCGACCGGGGCACCGGCAAGTCCACCGCCGTCAGGGCGCTCGCCGCGCTTCTGCCGGAAATCGCACAGGTCGAGGGCTGCCCGGTGAACTCGGCCCGGCCCGAGGATTGCCCGGACTGGGCCGAGATCGGGTCGCGGCGGGTCGTGAAGCGCCCGACGCCGGTGATCGACCTGCCGCTCGGCGTGACCGAGGACCGTGTGGTGGGTGCGCTCGACATCGAACGGGCGCTCACGCGGGGCGAGAAGGCGTTCGAGCCGGGGCTTCTGGCCCGCGCGAACCGCGGGTATCTCTACATCGACGAGGTGAACCTCCTTGAGGACCACATCGTCGACCTCCTCCTCGACGTCGCGCAATCGGGCGAGAACGTGGTGGAGCGCGAGGGGCTGAGCATCCGCCACCCCGCCCGCTTCGTTCTCGTGGGCTCCGGCAACCCCGAGGAAGGCGAGCTGCGCCCCCAGCTTCTGGACCGCTTCGGTCTCTCGGTCGAGGTCGCCTCACCGAAGGACATCCCGAGCCGCGTCGAGGTCATCCGCCGCCGCGACGCCTTCGAGTCCGACCACGACGCCTTCATGAAGCGCTGGCGCGCGCAGGACACCAAGCTCCGCAAGCGCATCCTCGCGGCCCGCGACGGCATCCGCGGCCTCGACACGCCCGAGGCCACGCTGATCGACTGCGCCGAGTTGTGCGTGGCGCTCGGATCGGACGGCCTCCGGGGCGAGTTGACGCTGCTGCGCGCCGCCCGGGCGCTCGCCGCCTTCGAGGGCGACACGGCGGTCACCCGCAGCCACCTGCGCCGCATCGCGCCCTCGGCGCTGCGCCACCGCCTGCGGCGCGACCCGCTGGACGAGGCCGGCTCCACCACCCGCGTCACGCGCATGGTGGACGAGTTGTTCGGCCCCACCGCGCTCGCCGCCGAGTGACCGGGGAGGCCCCATACGACGCCTGGGCCCGCGCGACGCTGGCGTTGTCGCTTCTCGCGGTGGACCCGGAGGGCCTGCGCGGCCTGTGGCTGCGCGCCCGTTCTGGCCCAGTCCGCGACCGGTTCATGGCGCTTCTGGACGCGCTCCCCCTGCCGCGCCGCAAGATCCACCCCACCGTCTCGGACGATCAGCTCTTCGGCGGCGTGGATCTCTCCGCCACCCTGTCCAGCGGCCACCTCGTCCGCTCTCGCGGGCTCCTGGCACAGCCCTCTGCCCTCCTTCTCGCCATGGCGGAACGCTGCCCTGCAGGCCTCGCGGTCCGTCTTGGCCAGGCGCTCGACGCCCGCACCCACTGCCTTGTCGCGATGGACGAAGGCGCCGAGCCCGACGAGACGCTGCCCCGGGCGCTGTCCGAGCGGCTCGCCTTCTTCGCAGCCCTCGACGACGTGCCGCTCGCGGCCTCGGACACCGTCCCGCTCGACCTGGGCGCGATCGCGGCCGCCCGCGCGCGCCTGCCCGGCGTGACCCTCGCGCCCGAACAGGCCGAGGAACTGGCGCTGGTGGCCGCCCGCTGCGGCATCGCAAGCCTGCGCGCGCCCCTTCTCGCCGTGGCGGCGGCGAAGGCGTCGGCCGCGCTTTTCGGCCGGACGGGCGTCGCGGCGAGCGATCTCGAACGGGCGGCGGCGCTGGTCTACGCGCACAGGTCCCTGATCGATCCCGCGTCCGCCCCCGAGCCCGAAGCGCCCCCCCCGGCACCGGACCAGACCCCCGACGATCAGCCGGGCGACAGCGAGACCCCGGGCGAGCTCAGGCTCCCCGAAGAGATCCTTCTCGAGGCCGTCCGCGCGTCCCTCCCGCCAGACGTGCTCGCCCGCCTCGCCGCCGGCCGCGCGGCCCGGGCGAAATCGGGCGCCTCGGGCACCGGCGCGGCCCGCAAGGGCAACCGCCGCGGCCGCCCCCTGCCCTCGCGCCCCGGCAAGCTCGACGGCACGCCCAAGATCGACCTCGTCGCCACGCTCCGCGCCGCCGCGCCCTGGCAGCCGCTGCGGCGCGCGGCATCCCCGCGGGGGCACCTCGTCCACATCCGCCCCGAGGATATCCGCGTGAAGCGGTACGAAGAGACCTCGGACCGCCTTCTCGTCTTCACCGTCGACGCCTCGGGCTCGGCCGCCATGGCCCGGCTGGGCGAGGCCAAGGGCGCCATCGAGCTTCTGCTTGCGGAAGCCTACGCGCGCCGCGACCACGTGGCGCTCATCGCCTTCCGCGGCGAGGGCGCCGAACTTCTCCTGCCCCCCACGCGCTCGCTCGTCCAGACCAAGCGCCGCCTCGCCGGGCTCCCCGGCGGAGGCGGCACCCCCCTCGCCCACGGCCTGCAAGCCGCGATGGAGCTCGCCCACCAGGCCCGCGCCCGCGGCATGACGCCGACGCTCGCGCTTCTGACAGACGGCCGCGCCAACATCGCGCTCGACGGCACCGCGAACCGCGCGCGCGCGGGCGAGGATGCGACCCGCCTCGCCCGCGCGCTGCGCGCCACCTGCACGCCCGCCGTGGTGATCGACACCGCCACGCGGCCGCAGGAGGCGCTGCGCGCGCTCGCCGGCGCCCTCGACGCCCCCTATATCGCCCTGCCCCGCGCCGACGCGCACCGCCTGTCCTCGGCCGTCGCCGCGGCCCTGGCGGACTGAGCCCATGGACTGGGCCCGCGACGGCCGCGACTGGCCGAATCGCGAACACTCGCGGTTCATCGACCACCGACCGCACCGCTGGCACGTGCAGGAGGCGGGGACGGGCCCCACGCTCCTCCTCCTCCACGGTGCGGGCGGCGCCACGCAAAGCTGGCGCCACCTCTTGCCACTCCTCGCCCGCAAACACCACGTCATCGCCCTCGACCTCCCCGGCCAGGGCTTCACGCGCATGGGCACGCGTCAGCGCAACACGCTCGCGCTGATGGCCGAGGACATCGCCGCGCTCTGCCGCCACGAGGGCTGGGCGCCCGAGCTGATCGTCGGGCATTCCGCCGGCGGCGCGCTCGCGCTCGAGCTGGCCCCGGCCTTGGGTCCCCGCGGGGTCGTGGGGATCAACCCGGCGCTCGGCACCTTCGAGGGGATGGCCGGCTGGCTGTTCCCGATGATGGCGAAGCTCTTGTCGCTGAACCCCTTCGTGCCGCTGATCTTCAGCCGCATGGCGGCGAGCGAGAAGCGCATCGGCGAACTCCTCGCCTCCACCGGCTCGCGGCTCGATGCCCGGGGCGTGGCGCTCTACCACCGGCTCGCCTCGGACCGGGGCCATGTGGACGGCACGCTCGCCATGATGGCGCAATGGGACGTCGAGATGCTGGCCGAACGGCTGCCCTTCCTCGACGTTCCCTGCCTCTTCCTTCTTGGCGAGGAGGACGGCACCGTGCCGCCGCGCATCACGCGCGAGGCCGCGGCGCGGATGCGCCAGGCCGAGGTCCGGGGCTGGGAGAACCGGGGCCACCTGCTGCACGAGGAGGCGGCCGAGGAGGTGGCCGAGGCCGTCGCGGGCTTCCTCGCCGCGCTGCCGGCAGCCCAAGCGCCCGGAACCCGCGCGGGGCGGCCTCCGGGATCGTAAGGGCGCCCCGCGGACAGGCGGTCGCACGCGCTTGACGCGGGCGGCGCGGGCCACATGTCGCCGGCCTGAGGGGTGCCCGGCATGCGCAACGACCTGACGATCTACGACCGCGTCGCCGACCGCTGGTGGTCGGACGAGGTGCGCTGGCTGCGCACGCTCAGAAACCTCGTGCCCGGGCGGCTTCGCTGGTTCGACCGGCAGATCGACTGGCGCGGCAAGGAGGTGCTGGACCTCGGCTGCGCGGGCGGCTTCATGGCCGAGGCGCTGGCGGCGCGGGGCGCCACCGTCACCGGAATCGACCCGGCCGCCGAGGCGATCGAGGCCGCCCGCCGCCACGCGCAGGCCAGCGGCCTGAAGGTCCGCTACGACGTGGGCGCGGGCGAGGCCCTACCCTACGCGGACGCCACCTTCGACGCGGTGGTCTGCGTGGACGTGCTCGAGCATGTCGCCGACCTCGACCGCGTGCTGGCCGAGACGGCGCGCGTCCTGCGGCCGGGCGGGCTGTTCCTTTTCGACACGATCAACCGCAA
>DAINOF010000064.1:0-13387 GCA_036735505.1 Paracoccaceae bacterium | reverse complement strand
GGATGTTCGGCGACTGGGCGATGCTGCACGATCCCGCCCGATCCTGGCTGCTGCCAAAGCCCGGCGCCGTCGTCGACAGCGCTCAGCGTTTCACGCCCGCGCAGGCGATGGGGATCTTCCAGGCGCTCGCCGCAGATCCGGAGCGCCGTCCGGAGCGGTGACACTGCCCCGGGCGGCGCCTCAGATCCCGATGAAGCGTTGCGCGATGCGGGGGATGAGGGCGTTGAACCTCAGCCGCGCATCCGTCGCGGCGAGGCAGATGCACTCCTCCCCGTCCTCGGCCACGGGCGTATGTTCCAGATCCTCGTTCGCGATCTCGACATCGCCGCGGCCGAAGCGGTCGAACTGGTCGCGGAAGGCGCCCTTGAGCACCAGCGTCATCTCCATGCCGCGGTGGCCGTGGTCCGGCACCGCGACCCCGGGGGGAATGTGGAGGAGGCGCACCGTCGCCTCGCGCGAGGTGGAGAGCACCGACTGGCGCACGCCCGATCCGACCGCGCGCCACTTCACGCGCGACAGATCGCCCCCCACGTAGTCCTGGAGCGGGGCGGGGAAGACCTCGTCCCGGGCGGCGCGGCGGGGCCGCGCCTCGGAGGCAGGCATCGCCGCGATGAGGCGCAGCGTCGCCTCAAGGCTGCCGTCGGTCATCGTCGCGGGCGCGCAGTCGGTCATCACCGACCCGCCCACGGCGTCGAAACTGCCAAGTTGTGCGCGGCATTCGTCGCAGAGCGAGACATGGGTGGCCACGACAAGGTTGAAGGCCTCGGGCAGGGTGCCTGCCGAATAGGCCATCAGGATCTCGTCGTTCAGGTGGTGCCTGATCTCGTTCGTCACGTCCGTCCCCTCATCTCGTAGCGCAGTCGTTCCAGCGCCAATCTGATTCTCGACTTGATCGTCCCGAGGGGGAGGCCGGTCGCGGCGGCGATCTCGCTGTGCGAGAGCTCGCCGAAATAGGCCTTTTCGATCAGGTCCCTCTGTTTCTCGGGCAGCCGCCGCAAGGCTTCGCCCAGCTTGTCCGTCTCCTGCTGGAGTGCCAGCACCTCTTCCTGGTCCGGCTCCGACTCCGGTCCCCAGGGAAGATCCTCGGGCTCGGGCCGCCGCGTCCGGCGAATCGCGTCGATCCTGCGGTTCCGGGCGATGGTGAAGATCCACGTCGCCACGCTGGCCCGCGCGGGGTCGAACAGATGCGCCTTGTGCCAGAGCGTGGCCATCACCTCTTGTGTCACTTCCTCGGCGAGGCCGCCGCTTGCCCCGGACTTCATCAAGAACGCCTTCACGCGCGGGGCGAAATGGCGGAACAGCTCGGCGAAGGCCGTCTGGTCCCTGTCCTTCTGGATGCGCCGGACATGTCCGACCCATTCCCCCTCGAGCACTTCGGCCACCTTCCGGACTTCCCTCGCGCTTGCCCCGACGACATCGGGCGACAGGGAAGCATAGGCGGTCTCGTCACCGCATGCATCCGTGTCGTCGTGCGAGGACCGGTTGGTCAGCATGAAGGGACTTACGCGGCGCGCGCCGCGGCGGATCAAAAGAATTTGCGCTCGGGCCGGGAACAAATCACATCCGGGGCGCGGCGCACTGCGTAACAGGATAGGACAGGACGCGGGACATCGGGGAAGTTTTGAATGCCGTTCGAGACCGGGAAGGCTGCGCCGAAGCGGATTGCAGTGATTGGCGCAGGGATTTCGGGGCTCGGGGCGGCGCATCTTCTGGCCGACGATCACCGGGTGGTGCTGTTCGAGGCCGAGGGGCGGCTGGGCGGGCATGCCCGGACGGTGATGGCCGGGCGGCGCGGGGACCAGCCGGTCGACACGGGCTTCATCGTGTTCAACCGCGTGAACTATCCCCATCTCGTGCGGCTCTTCGAGGATCTGGGCGTGCCGGTGGCGGCGAGCCGGATGAGCTTTTCCGCCTCGATCGGGGGTGGGCGTTTCGAATATGCGCTGAGCGACCTCAACGGGCTTTTCGGGCAGCGGCGGAACCTCGTCGATCCGCGCTACTGGGGCATGCTGCGCGACATCCTGCGGTTCAACGCGCAGGCGGTGGCGGCGGCGGACGAGCCCGGGCTGACCGTCGGCGGGCTGATCGAGCGGCTGGGGCTCGGGACGTGGTTCCGGGACCACTACCTGCTGCCGTTCTCGGGCGCGATCTGGTCGACGCCGAAGGAGGGGATCCTCGACTTCCCGGCCGCGGCGCTGGTGCGGTTCTTCGAGAACCACGCGCTTCTGGGCTACCGCGGGCAGCACCAGTGGTACACGGTCCGCGGCGGGTCGGTGGAATACGTCCGGCGGCTGGGCGAGGCGCTCGACCGGCGCGGCGTCGACATCCGCCTCGGAACGCCGGTGGATGCCGTCCGGCGGACGCCGGAGGGGGTCGAGGTGAAGGCGCGGGGGGGTGAGTGGGAGGGCTTCGACGAGGTCGTCCTCGCCACCCATTCCGACCAGACGCTGGCGATGCTGTCGGACGCGACGGCGGTCGAGCGCGCGGCGCTGTCTGCCGTCCGCTACCAGCCCAACGAGGTGGTGCTGCATGCCGACCCGGCGATGATGCCCGCGCGCAGGCGCTGCTGGGCGTCCTGGAACTATACCGAGGCGGCGGGCAAGACCTGCGGCAGGATCGACCTCACCTACTGGATGAACTCGCTGCAGCCGATCCCGTTGGACGACCCGCTGTTCGTCACGCTGAACTCGACGCGGGCCATCCGGGACGACCTGATCCACGATGTGGCGACCTTCCACCATCCGGTCTACGACACCGCCGCGCTGGCCGCGCAGGGCACGGTGCGGGCGATCAACGGGCAGAACGCGACGTGGTTCTGCGGGGCCTGGATGAAGAGCGGCTTCCACGAGGACGGGCTGTCCTCTGCCGTCGACGTGGTCGAGGCGATGCGGAGCGCGGATGCGCTGGGGGTCGCGGCGGAATGAGGCTGGCCGTCGATCACGTGGCGGGACAGACGTTCCACGGCCGCCGGGGGGCGGTCGAGAACGCGTTCCGCTATTCGGTCGACTACGTCTGTCTTGACGCCGAGGCCGAGGGGCGCGGGCCGCTGGGCTTCGGGCGGAACCGGGGCGGGCTCGCCTCGCTCCACGACCGCGACCACGGCGGCGCGCCGGGGCAGGGGCGGGGCGCGCCCTGGGCGCGCGAGGTTCTGGCGGCGCACGGGCTTGCGGGCGTCACCGCCGGGCGGCTCGAGCTTCTGGCGCAGCCGCGGGTCCTGGGCCATGTGTTCAACCCGGTCGCCTTCTGGCTGGCGCATGACGGCGAGGGGCGGCTGCGCGTGGTGATCGCCGAGGTGACGAACACCTATGGCGACCGCCATTCCTACCTCTGCCACCGCGACGACCGGGAGCCGATCGAGAAGACCGACACGCTGACGGCGTCCAAGATCTTCCACGTCTCGCCCTTCCAGCCGGTCGAGGGCGGCTACACCTTCCGCTTCGACATCCGCCCCGACCGGATCGGCGTCTGGATCGACTATACCTCGGGCAACGGCGGGCTGATCGCGACTCTGACCGGCAGGCGGCGGCCGCTGACGACGCGCGCGATGCTGGCTTCGGCACTGCGCCGCCCGCTGGGCTCGCGCCGGGTCCTGGGGCTGATCCACTGGCAGGCGCTGAAGCTCTGGTGGAAGGGCGCGCGGTTCAATGCCCGCCCCGAGCCGCCGGCAGACGAGGTGACGCGGTGACGGCGCTCGCCGCGGCGCGCGCGGGCGACCGGCTTCCGGCCTATGCCCTGTTCGGCGCGGTCCTGTCGGCCGCGGGCCTGCCCATCTACATGTACGCGCCCAAGTTCTTCGCGGACACCTACGGCGTGAGCCTTGCCACGCTCGGCGCGGTGCTGTTTGGCCTCAGGCTTTTCGACGTCGTGCAGGACCCCGCCCTCGGCTGGGTGGCCGAGCGTTTGCGGGGCGCGCGCGGTCTGGCGGTCGCGGGGGCGGCGGGATTGCTCGCGCTCTCGATGATCGGGCTTTTCGCCGTCGCGCCGCCCGTGGCGCCCGCCTGGTGGTTCGGGATCACGCTGACGGGGCTCTTCACCGCGTTCAGCTTCCTCACGATCAACTTCTACGCGCAGGGGATCGCCAAGGCCGGCGAGATCGCGGGCGGCCATGTCCGCCTCGCCGCCTGGCGCGAGACGGGGGCGCTGCTGGGCGTGTCCGTCGCCGCCGTGATCCCCACGGTGCTGATGGGCGTGACCGACGCCCCCTTCACCGTCTTCGCCCTGGGGTTCGCCGCCGTCGCGCTGCTCGCCGCGCTCGCCATGGCGCCCGAGTGGCAGGGCGGCGCGGCGGCCGAGCCGACGGGGATCCGGGACATCCTGTCGGACACCGTCGCGCGCCGCCTCCTGCTTCTCGCGCTCGTGAACGCGGTGCCGCTCGCCGTCTCCTCGACGCTGTTTCTGTTCTTCGTGGAAAGCGGGCTTGAGGCGCCGGGATGGGAGGGGCCGCTCCTTGTCCTGTTCTTCCTGGCCGCCGCCGCCTCGGCGCCCGCCTGGGGCTGGGCCGCGGGGCGGTGGGGCGCCAAGCCCGTGCTCCTGTCGGCCATGGTGCTGGCCATCGCCACCTTCGCGGGCGTCCTCGCGCTCGGCCCCGGCGACGTTGTGGCCTTCGCGGTCATCTGCGTCCTGTCGGGCGCGACCATCGGAGCCGATCTCACGCTCATGCCCGCCCTTTTCGCCCGCCGCATGGCCGCGATCTCGCCCAACGGCGGGCAGGGCTTCGGGCTCTGGTCGCTCGTCACCAAGCTTTCGCTCGCCTTCGCCGCCATCGCGCTGTTGCCGCTCCTCGAGGCGAGCGGCTTCCGGTCCGGCGCGCCGGACAATCCCCCCGAGGCACTGCGCATGCTCGCGTATCTCTACGCGCTCGTGCCGTGCCTCCTGAAACTCCTGGCGATCGCGCTGCTCGTCGCCACCCCACTCGAGAAGGAAAGACAATGATGGACGCGGTCGGACTGATCCTGATCGGGGCGATTCTGACCGCGACGCTCGTCTGGGCGCAGCGGCGATACCTGGCCTTCCGGGGGCAGAGCCCCGCGGACTTCGAGGGCAAGGGGCCGGCGTTCGACCTCCGCCAGCACCTGAACGGCCCGCTGCTGTGCGAAGGCGTGATCTACGGACCCACGGGCCGCGTCTCATCGCGCTTCGTCGCGGATTTCGACGCGAAGTGGGAGGGCAACGAGGGCCGGATGACCGAGTGCTTCCGCTACGACACCGGCGCGGTGCAGAACCGCGAATGGCACCTGACGCTGGGCAACGACGGGTCCATCAAGGCGCGCGCACCGGACGTGGTGGGCGAGGGGCGCGGGATGCAGAAGGGGCCGGCGGTGCTGCTCGAATACAGGATCAGGCTGCCGGAGGAGTCGGGCGGCCACGTGCTCGACGCGACGGACTGGATGTATCTCGTCGACAACGGAACGATCATGAACCGCAGCCAGTTCCGGAAGTTCGGGATCACGGTCGCCGAGCTTGTGGCGACGATGCGCAAGAAGGACGCAGCGTGAGGACCTTCACGGGGAAGCGCTACTGGCTGGTGGGCGCGTCCGAGGGGCTCGGGCGCGCGCTGGCCATGAAGCTGTCGAAGACGGGCTGCGAGCTGATCCTGAGCGCGCGGTCGGCCGAGCGGCTCGAGGACCTCGCGGCCGAGCTGCCGGGGCGGGCGCGGGCGGTGGCCTGCGACGTGGCCGATGCGGACAGCGTGGCGCGGGCGGCCGAGGCGGCGGGCGAGATCGACGGGATGGTCTACCTCGCCGGGCTCTACTGGCCGATGAAGGCGACCGAGTGGGACACCGAGAAGGTCGCGACGATGGTCGACGTGAACCTGACGGGTGCTGCGCGGGTGTTGGGGGCGGTCCTGCCTGGGATGCTGGCGCGGGGGCGTGGGCACATCGTGCTGACCGGCTCGCTGTCAGGGTTCCGGGGGCTCCCGGGGGCGGTGGGCTACGGCGCCACGAAGGCCGGGATCATGTCGCTGGGCGAGACGATGCGGATCGACCTCAAGGGCACGGGCGTCGCGGTGCAGAACGCGAACCCCGGCTTCGTGCGGACAAGGCTCACCGAGAAGAACGACTTCCGGATGCCCTTCCTGATGGAGCCCGAGGCGGCGGCCGAGCACATGATGGCTCTGATGCGCTCGGACCGCTTCTCGTCGAGCTTTCCCTGGGCCTTCGGGGCCTGGTTCCGCTTCACCCAATTCCTGCCCGACTGGCTCTACTACCGCATCTACTGACGCTTCGCGCTTGCCTCGGGTCCGCGGTCGCGCTTGACTGTGGCAGGGACGGGAGGATGCCATGCTCGAAATCAGCACCGCCAAGGTCGTGAGGGTCATCTTCCTCGCCGAGGAACACGGCTCCGACAGCCCGGCGGTCCGCCGCTACGTCTCGGGTCTGAACGAAGACGAGCAGGCCAATCTCGTGGCGCTCATGTGGGTCGGCCGCGAGAGCTTCGGCGCCGAGGACTGGGCGGAGGCGGTCGAGACCGCCCATGCCGAACGGACGGCGCCGACGGCGGAGTATCTCGCCGGCATCCCCGAACTGCCGGGCTACCTCGAATCGGGGCTCGAGGCGCTGGGGATCGACGTCACCGAGGTCGAGGACCGGATGTAGGCGCGACCGCTCCACCGGGCGCCTCCCTCCCCCGGCACGGGGGAGGGCCGGGGGGGGGGGCCGGGAGGAGGTCACCCGAGGTGATCGACAAGCTCCATCGTCTGCGCGAGCGGATCGAGCGCGGCGAGCCAGCGCTGGACCAGCCGGGGATCCGAGGGCGCGCCATGGACGCCCGCCGGGATCGCCCGCGCCTCGACCGCCTCGACAGCAAGGACGACGGTGCCCGAGACGAGCCGCGCCATGGCCGAGCCGCGGTCGTCGCCCCAGGCGTCGAGCGCCCAGCTGCGGTGCCAGACCGGCCGCCCCTCCTGCTCGGCCATCAGCGACACGCACAGCACCACGCGGTCGGGTTCGCCCGGGGCGAAGGCGTTGCCCCCCCAGAGCCGCGCGGCCAGCGCCTCGAGGCGCGCCCCGGGCCGCGCCCCGGGCCGCGCCTCGTCTTCCCCGATCTCCGCCAGCTCGGCAAAGACCGGCGCCCAGGCCTCGGCCCAGCCGTTGAGCCTGAGGGTGCCGCGCACGAAGTCCTTCACGCGCCACGACGGCTCGAAACCGTATTCCGCGAGGTAGGGCAGCGAATCGCGGTTCGGATAGACCTCGAAGGTCTCCGAGATCGGCGGCGGCGCGGCATGGTGTGTGAGCGCCTCCCAGGGCCGGGTCATCGTCAGTTCGGTGAAGTCCCGGATCGAGCGCGACGGCGCGAGAAGCGCCTTCAGCACGCCCGCGGGCGACCAGCTGAACTTGTAGCGAAAGGCGTTGGGCATCCGCGGCAGGCCGCCGCAGAGGCTCTGGAACGACAGCACGTTGTCGGGCGCGAAGGCCCGCGAGGCGCGGTAGTCGGCCACCAGCCGGTGCGCCATGAGATGGTCGATGCCGGGGTCGAGCCCGACCTCCGCCACGATGGCGACGCCCGCCGTGCGGGCGGGCGCGTCGAGCGCGCGAAGCCCGGGCGTCAGGTAGCTCGAGGCCACGACATGCGCGCCCCGCGCCAGCGCGAGCCCGGCCAGCCGCTCGTGCCAGTCGGCCGGGTACATCGACACGAGGATGTCGCCCGGCGCCAGCGCCGCGCCCAGCGCCTCGGGGTCGAGCACGGCGATCCGGTCGGTGAGATCGCCGACGGCGGCCTCCGCCTCCTCGCGCGTCCGGTTCCAGACGGCCACGTCCGGCCGCGCCGCGAGAAGCCTGCGGAGGCCGGGGACCGAGGACAGGCCGGTGCCGCACCAGTGGATCGTCATGGCCCGCCCTTCAGTAATGGGTCCGCGCATGGGCGCGGTCCGGCGCCTCGAGATGCGGCACCGCGTTGAAGCCCGCCAGCACCGTGCCGTGCGGCATCACCTGCACCCGGTGGACCGAGGTATTGTAGATCGGCAGAAGCACATGCGCCATCCGCGTCGGGTCGAGCCTGAGGAGGCTCCGGATGACCATCCCGATGACGCCCCCGGAGGTCACGCAGAGCACCCGCCTCCCCGGCGCCGCGGCCTCGGCCAGCACCGAGGTCACCCGCGCCTCGAAGGCGTCGAAGGTCTCGCGGCCCAGGATCTCGGCCCGGTGCCAGGCCTCCATCACGTCGGTGATGTGGAGCGCGAAGTCCTCCTGCCGCGCCGGTTCCGCGCCGCGCGTCTCGGTCAGGGCGCGGCTCAGGTTGAAGTAGTCCATCTCGTTCAGGCGCCGGTCGATCTCGGGCGCGTGCCCCATGGCCTCGGCCGTGCCGATCTGCCGGGAAAGGCTGCCCGAAAGCACCCGGTCGAACCGCTCGCCCCGCCCGGCGAACCAGGCGCCCAGCCATTCGGCCTGCTGCCGCCCGAGGTCAGACAGCCGGTCATAGCTGACCTCGTCGCGCGCCGTCGAATTGGCCTGTCCGTGCCGGACCTGGATGATCTCGCCCATGGCGCCCCTCCGGTTTCCGCCCCGGCCTAGACCGGGGCCGCGTCCGGGGCAAGCCGGGGCTTGCCCGGACGGCGCGGACGGGTATGGATGGCGCGGGGGCAGAAAGGGACCTTGCATGATCCCCGTCGACGCTGCGCGCTTTCTGGCCGATCTGCACGCGCTGCGCACCTTCGGCGCTTCGGGCGTCACGAAGGGCGTGGTGCGCCCGGCCTTTTCCGAGGCCGACATCGCCGCCCGGCGCTGGCTCGCCTCGCGCTTCGCCGAGGTCGGGCTGGACCCTGCCTGGGACGCGGCCGGCAACCTCTTCGGGCTCGCCCCGGGGCCGTCGCTCCTGATGGGCTCGCATACCGACAGCCAGCCCGAGGGCGGCTGGCTCGACGGCGCCTTCGGGACCGTGGCGGCGCTGGAAGTGGCGCGCGCGGCGCGCGCGTCCGGGGGGCCGGCGATCTCGGTCGTGTCGTTCCAGGACGAGGAGGGGCGCTTCGGCGGCCTTGGCGGCAGCGAGGTCTGGACCGGCGAGACCACGCTCGAGGACGCGGACCGGCGCCGCGACGCGGGCGGGATCAGCCACGCCGAGGCGCGCGCGGCGATCGCGCCGCTCGTGGGCCCCCCGGTCGAGGCGTCGCGCTTCACGGGCTTCGTCGAGGCGCATATCGAACAGGGCCCGGTGCTCGACGGCGCGGGGCAGGCGGTGGGCGTGGTGACCGCCATCGTCGGCGCGCGGCAGGTCGAGGTCACGCTCGAGGGCCGGCAGAACCACGCCGGCACGACGCCGATGCGGCTCCGGCAGGATGCGGTTCAGGGCATGGCCGCCATCGCCATGCGGCTCGACGCCCGCCTCGCGCCCCTCGTCACGCCCGACACGGTCTGGACGATGGGTCGGGTCGAGGTCCATCCGAACGCGCCCTCGATCGTGCCCGGGCGCGCGCGCTTCACCATCCAGTGGCGCGACGCCGGCGAGGCGCGGCTCGCCGACATGGAAGAGGCCGTGCGCGAGACCGTGGCTGAGGTCGCGGCGGCGCGGCGGCTCCGGGCCGAGGTGCGGCTCGTGTGGAAGCGGGTGCCGACGCGGATGGACGCCGACCTCGTCGCGCGCCTCGCCGGGGCGGCCGAGGCCGAGGCGCCGGGGCGCTGGCGGCTCATGCCCTCGGGCGCGCTCCACGACGCGATGAACCTGGCGCGGCTGATGCCGGCGGCGATGCTCTTCGTCCCCTCGCTGGGCGGGATCAGCCACGCCTTCGACGAGGACACGCGCGAGGAGGACCTGGTGACCGGGCTGCGCGTGCTGGCCCGCGCGGTGGCGGGAACCGCCTGAGCCGCCCACGCCCGGGGCCGCGCTTTCATCTTGGCGGAAATACTCCTGGGTGGGTCCGGGAGGGGCGTTCGCCGCTGCGTTCCGTCCACTGGACGGAACGCGGTCGCGCCTCACCCCTCCCGGCCTTGCCGTCAGTTCAGCGTGAACGACCAGAACATCGTCTCGCCCGAATGGTCGTCGACGCCGTCGTTGTCGGTCGAGACCCAGACGGTGCCGTCTTCCATGATGGCAAGCCCCTCGACCTTGTCGAGCACGTAGCCGCCGGTGGAGGCGAGGTCGGGAAGAAGGTCGCGGACCTCTTCCTTCGTCACTACCGGAAGCGGGCCGCCAAGGGCCGCGGGCACCATCTCGGCCGCGGGGATGCGGAAGATCTTCTTCGTGACCGCCGCCTCGCCCACCTGGTTGTCGCGCTCGATCACGTAGACGAAGTCGCCATGCGCCACGATCTCCGACAGCCCGACCCAGCCCGTCGCCGGCTCGGCCTTGGGATAGTGGACGGCACCCCATTCCTCGGTCTCGAGGTTGTAGGCGACGAGCTTGACGTGGTTCTTCGGGTCGTCGCCCCATTCGCGCTGGATCGCGATCCAGAGCGTGTCGCCCACCCGCGTGATCCCTTCCGACCCGAAGCGCGTCTCGACGGCAAGCAGTTCCGGCGGGAAGGCGATCTCGTCCTCGATCGCGCCGTCGGCGCCCACGTGGTAGATCGCATGCGGGACGAGCCGGTCGGTCCGGCCTTCCGAGGCGAGCCAGAACCCGCCCTCGCCGTCGAGCGCGATGCCCTCGAGGTCGAGCTTCTGGGCGGGCTGGCCGCCGCGCGTCACGCGGATGACGTCGACGATGCGCGCCGGGGTCTGGCTGACGTCGACCTTGAAGATCGAGGGCTGCAGGCCGAGGAAGCTGTCGTTCACGAACCAGACGAAGCCGCCGTCCGCGACCATGCCCGAATTCGCGACCCAGCCCACCGGGCGGCCGTCCTCGGTCAGCCCGGCCGAGGTGAGGTGCGGGTAGGACGCTGGGCCCTCCTGCATCTCGTAGACGGTGACATGGGCGCGGGCGAGGCCGTCCTCGCCGAGGTCCACTTCGTTCGCCACGGCCAGCACGCCGCGCTCGGGGATCGCCACGACGCCCTCGGGAGAGATGGCCGAGGGCAGGATCTGCCTCAGCACCGGGGCGGCCGGGTCGGTCATGTCGTAGACGCCCACGACCGAGCCGCGCTCGGACAGGAGGAACAGCATCGGCGTGCCGCCCATGATGGCGAACTCCATGCCCTCGGGCTCGACGCCCTTCGCATCCGAGCGACGCTCGGGATAGTGGCCGATCTCGACGACGGCGTATTCGAAGGACGGCCCGCTTTCGTAGACGACGGTGCCGTCCTTGCGGAACACGGTGAAGCCGCGCGAGCCGCCGTCCATGTCGCCTTCGTTGGCGGTGGCGAAATGGTCGTTGTCGATCCACTGGATCCCGTCGGGC
Organism: Paracoccaceae bacterium; assembly: GCA_036735505.1. Classification (GTDB taxonomy): domain Bacteria; phylum Pseudomonadota; class Alphaproteobacteria; order Rhodobacterales; family Rhodobacteraceae; genus DAINOF01. The sequence continues at coordinate 2,122 of DAINOF010000064.1, read as the reverse complement.
TCGCGCACGCGGCCGGGCTGGCTCTCGGTGAAGCTGAGCATGAAGTCCTCGGTCAGGTCGACGCCCTCGAGATCCACGGCACCCGCCGAGAAGTGGCTCTGCACCTCGCCGGCGGCGTTCAGGACGACGATGTGGTTGTTTTCCTGCAGCGTCACGACGATCTCGCCGGCCTCGCTGACATCCACGAATTCCGGTTCGGGATCCTCGGGCGCGATCTCGGCCAGCCCGGTCACGTCCGCCTTGATCATCGCGTCGCAGTTCATCGCGCCGTCCACGATCGGGATGATGGCGACATAGCCCGCGGGCATCTGCGGCACGCGGCCGTCGCCCGCATCCTCGTCGCGCTCGTTCTCGATCGCGACGGTCACGAAGGAGCCGTCGGGCGCGACGGCGGTCGAATCGGGCTGGCCGCCGAGGTCGCAGTCGGCCACGGCCGTGCCGGTCGCCACGTCGATGTGGAGGAGGTGGCCCGAGGGATTGGTGAAGCTCTCGGAGGTGTTGACGCCCACGAAGACGGTGTTGCCGAGCGCCGAGACGGCGGTCGGTTCGCCATCGAGGGCGACGTTGCCCTTGGGCTGGGGGTTCGCGGGATCGGTGATGTCGATCATCCCGATCACGCCGAGCGGGCTGTCGGAATAGATGAGCGTCATGCCGTCCGCGGTCGCGGTGATGATCTCGGCCGAGCTTTCGCGCGCGCGGTCCTCGCCTTCGGCCATGTTGGCGGGCGTCGGGAAGCTCGCCACGCGGTTGAAGTTCATCTCCTGCGCCAGGGCGCCCCCGGCCACGAGCGCCAGGACAGAGGTCAGGCTCGTCAGTCGCGCCATTCTCGTTCCCCCACAAAGGTCGTTGTCCGACTCCCTCTGGCGGGATCGCGTGACGTTCTCGTGACGCCTCCGTATCAGCGGCGCGAAATCGCGCTCAGGGCGTCCGCCCCAGCGTGTCGGCCTTCCGGGCCCCCCGCGCGCCCATGGGCCGCGGCGCGCCCATGGTGGTGTCGGCCTTCGTCTGGTGCTCGACCTCGGAATTCAGCTCGGCCCCGAGAAGCACGATGAAGGCCGAAAGCCAGAGCCAGGTCAACAGCACGATCACGCCCCCGAGCGCGCCGTAGGTCGCGTTGTAGCTGCCGAAGTTCGCGACATAGACCGAGAATCCGATGGACCCGATCAGCCAGATCACCGTCGCCACGACCGCCCCCGGCGTGAGCCAGCGCCACTGCGCATCCTCGCGTGCGGGGCCGAAGCGGTAGAGGACGGCGAGGCCACCGATGGTCAGGAGTAGCAGGATCGGCCAGGGCGCAAAGGTCATCAGCGCCTCGATCCAGGGCGCGAAGGACAGGAACGACGCCACCGCCGGCACGACGACCGCCGCGCCCACCGCGATGACCAGCCCGAGGATGAGGAACAGCGTCAGCGCGAGGGCCACGAGGTTGTAGACCAGAAAGCCGCGCGTCTCCTCCTCCTCGTAGGCGATGTTCATCCCCTCCATCAGCGTCTTCACGCCCTTGGAGGCGCCCCAGAGCGCGAGCAGGAAGCCAAGCGCTGCGCCCCAGCCGGCCGCGCTGTCGCTGTCGGCCACCTGCTGCGCCTGCCCGGTGACGATCCCGGCCGCGCCGTCGGGCAGCGCCTCGGTGTAGGTCGCGATCTGCGCCTGCATCACCTCCGGGTCGATGAAGAGCCCCGCGATGGAGACGAAGGCCGCGATGGCCGGGAAAAGCGCGAGAAGTCCGAAGAAGGCGACGCCCGCCGCCACGACCGAGACATGGTCCGACCCCACCGAGTGCCAGGTCCGCAGGAGGATGTCGCGCCAGCCGGGGCGCGGGATGTCGCGGGGGCGGGTCGCGCCGCGGCCGCGGCTGTCGCTATCGTCGGTCATGGCAGGCGAACGCCCGTCTGCGGCGGCTGTTCCCTCAGGGGATGCGCCCCAGCGTGTCGGCCTTGACCGCGCCGCGCCGGCCCATCGGCTTCGGCGGGCCCACGGTCGAATCGCGCCGCGTCTGGTGCTCGATCTCGGCGTTGAGTTCGGCCCCTACCAGCACGATGAAGGCGGTGAGCCAGAACCAGATCATCAGTACCGCGACCCCGCCCAGCGTCCCGTAGAACTGGTTGTAGGCGGCGTAGTTGCG
>DAINOF010000063.1:0-13455 GCA_036735505.1 Paracoccaceae bacterium | reverse complement strand
CTGAAGTTCAAGGCGGCGCCGCTTTACGCCGTGATCCTGATCAGCTGGGGGATCGCCTTCTTCGAGTATTGTCTGGCGGTGCCGGCGAACCGGATCGGGCATGGCTACTATTCGGCGGCGCAGCTCAAGACGATCCAGGAGGTCATCACGCTGACCGTATTCGCGGGGTTCTCGGTGGTGTTTCTCAAGGAGAGCCTGAGCTGGAACACGCTCGCGGGCTTCGGGTTCATCGCGGTGGGCGCGGCGCTGGTGTTCCGGGGATAGGCGGATGACGCGGACGATCCTCACGACGGCGGGCCTGACGGGCGTCACTTGCGCGGGCTTTGCGGCGGTGATGGCACCGGCGACCGAGCGTCTCGGGCTCTTGCAGCCGATGGCCGCGAGCTTTGTGGCGGGCGTGCCCGGCAGCCTCTTCGCAGAGACGGTCACGGGGCGGTGGCGCGAGGGCCGGACATGAGCCCCTGGGAGAAGACGGCCATGATCGTGACCACGACGCCAGGCATCGAGGGCCGGACCATCGCCACCTACCACGGCATCGTCGTGGGCGAGGCGATCCTTGGCGCCAACGTGTTCCGCGACATCTTCGCGGGGATCACCCACATCATCGGCGGGCGCTCGTCGGCCTACGAGGCCTCGCTCGGCGAGGCGCGGGCCACGGCGCTGCGCGAGCTCGAGGAGCGGGCGCGCGCGATGGGCGCGACGGCCGAGGTGGACCTCGACTACGAGGTCATCAACAACATGCTCATGGTCTTGGCCAGCGGCACGGCCGTGACGCTGGCCTGACAGGTCCCCATGCCAGAGGTCGTTCACATACGCGCGCCAGTCGCCGATTTTCCGCGGGATTACAGGCCCATGGACGACGTCCGCGATGAAATCTCCGCGCCCGCGCCCTTGAATCGCCCAAGTTCCCGCGGACCTTTTGGCGCGCGGAACCTGCGGGAGTGGATGCACGATGGCCAGCATGGCGGGCTTGTCCGACGAGCAGCAGAAGATGTTCGAGGCCCGGCTGAGGCGCATCAGCAAGGGCGGGCCGAACACCTCTGGACATATCATCGTGGGGCCCGCGGACACGACGAAGAAGCCGCGCCGGCAGCGGCGCGTCCGGCGCGAGGGGGACTTCCTGTCGCGGCTCGGACGGGCCTTCGGTCATCTCCTGGCGGTTCCGGTGAGCTTCGCGCTCGGCGGTGTCGCGATGCTGGCGGGGATCGTCGGCGCGCATCACGTCGAGCGGGTGGGCCTGCCCGAAGTGGCGGAGGCGGGCCTTCTCCAGCAGGCGGCGCTGCAGTCCGAGTTCCTGATCGCGGCGCTGGTCGTCGGGCTCTTCGGCTGGACGCTCCGGCTCACGCTCGGGCCGCGCAAGCTGGCGGTGGTGGCGGGTTTCGCCGCCGCCTTCCTCCTGCAGGACACGGTCATCGCCCAGTATCCCGAGGTCTTCGGGCGGCTGATGCCCGAAAACGCCTTCGAGTTGCCCGAACTGGCGGCCTTCGCGGACCGCTGACGCCCACCCCCATCGCCACGCGACCTTCGGGGCGCCGCGACATCGCGGACGCCCCTTTCCCCCATTCTGAGCGAGGACATTATGCTTGAGATCAAGAACCTGCACGTGAAGCTCGAGGAAGAGGACAAGGCGATCCTGAAGGGCGTCGACCTGACCGTCGAGGCGGGCAAGGTGCATGCCATCATGGGTCCCAACGGGTCGGGCAAGTCGACGCTGTCCTACGTCCTGTCGGGGCGCGAGGGCTACGTCGTGACCGAGGGCGCGGCCACGCTCGACGGGCACGACATCCTCGACATGGAACCCGAGGAGCGCGCCGCGGCAGGGCTGTTCCTTGCCTTCCAGTACCCCGTCGAGATCCCGGGGGTGGGCAACATGACCTTCCTCAGAACCGCGCTCAACGCCCAGCGCAAGGCGCGCGGCGAGGACGAGGTGAGCGCGGGTGATTTCCTCAAGCTCGTGCGGGCCAAGGCCAAGACGCTCGACATCGATGCCGACATGCTGAAGCGCCCCGTCAACGTGGGCTTCTCGGGCGGCGAGAAGAAGCGCAACGAGATCCTCCAGATGGCGATTCTCGAGCCGCGCATGTGCATCCTCGACGAGACCGACTCCGGCCTCGACGTCGACGCGATGCGGCTTGTGGCCGACGGCGTCAACGCGCTGCGCGACGCCGGGCGCGGGTTCCTCGTCATCACCCATTACCAGCGGCTTCTCGACCATATCGCGCCGGACCTTGTCCACATCATGGCCGACGGGCGGATCGTGAAGACGGGCGGGCCGGAACTGGCGCTCGAGGTCGAGAAGAACGGCTATGCCGACATCCTGCGGGAGGTGGCATGATGGCGCAGCCGCAGGCGAGGATCGACGCGACCGAGGCGCGGCTCGGCCCCGAAACGCTGCAGGACCTCGCGGGCTGGGCGCGCGCCGCGCGCGAGGACGCGGCCGCGCGGCTGCGCGCCATGGGCCTGCCGGGGCGGCGCGACGAGTACTGGCGCTTCACCGATCCGGCCGCACTCAACGGGGCAGAGGCGCCGCGGGCGGCCGTCTTCGCCGACGACGAGACGCCGCTCTTCCAGGGTCTCGACCGGCTGCGGCTTGTCTTCGTGGACGGGGTCTTCGACGCTGCCGCCTCCGATCCGCTCGCGGGCGAGGGGATCGAGATCGAGCGGCTCGCCGAGGCGATGACCCGCGACATCCACTGGGCGCGCGACCTTTACGGCGCGCTCGAGGCGCGGGGCCAGCGGCCCGTCGCGCGGCCCTTCGCCGTGCTGAACACCGCCACCGCCACGGACGGGGTGGCGATCCGCGTGACGGGCAAGGTCGCGCGGCCGGTGCACCTGATCTACCTGCACCGCGACGAGACCTCGGACGCGGTCCTGCACCATGTGGTGAAGGTCGAGAAGGGCGCCGAGCTCACGCTGCTCGAGACCGGGCCCGCGGCGGCGCGCTTCAGCAAGGTGATGGAGGTCGAGGTGGCCGACGGGGCCGGCTTCCACCACATCCGCGCGCAGGGCCGCGACCACGAGCGCCGTGCGATCACGCATGTCTTCGCCCGGCTCGGCGCGAAGAGCACCTACAAGAGCTTCACGCTCACCGCCAACGGCGTGCTCACCCGCAACGAGCAGGTCGTGGAGTTCACCGGCGACGAGGCGGTGGCGCATGTGGCCGGCGCCTGCGTGGGCGACGGCGACTTCCACCACGACGACACGGTCTTCGTCACCCACGACGCCGTCTGCTGCGAAAGCCGGCAGGTCTTCAAGAAGGTCCTGCGGAAGGGCGCCACGGGCGTCTTCCAGGGCAAGATCCTCGTGAAGCAGGGCGCGCAGCAGACCGACGGCTACCAGATCAGCCAGGCGCTGCTTCTGGACGAGGACGCGCAGTTCCTCGCCAAGCCCGAGCTCGAGATCTATGCCGACGACGTGAAGTGCTCGCACGGCTCGACGAGCGGCGCGATCGACGACACGGCGCTGTTCTACCTGCGCTCGCGGGGCGTGTCCGAGGCCGAGGCCACCAACCTTCTCGTCCTCGCCTTCCTCGCCGAGGCGCTGGCCGAGATCGAGGACGAGGCCATCGCGGCCGAGATCCACGCCCGGCTCGAAGGCTGGCTCGCGCGCCGCAGAAGGTGAGGCACGGGTGCCCGTGACAAGGGACATCGCGCGCACCTACCGCGCGCCCCGGCAGGTGATCCGCGAGAAGCTCGGCCAGGGCGCGCGGGAAGACCGCGCGCTGGCGACGCTGATCGGGGCCTGCGTCCTGATCTTTGTGGCGCGCTGGCCGGATCTCGCGCGGCAGGCCCATCTCGACCCCGACGTGCCTTTCGAGGCGCGCATGGCGGGTGCGCTGATGGGGTGGCTTTTCATCGCCCCGCTTGCGGCCTATGTGATGGCGGCGGCGACCCGGTTTGCCGCGTGGGTCGTGGGGGGCCGGGGTTCGGGGTTCGGCGCGCGTCTGGCCCTGTTCTGGGCGCTTCTTGCGGCCAGTCCGCTCTGGCTTCTGAACGGGCTCGTGGCGGGGATGATCGGGCCGGGGTCCGCGCTGAACGCGACCGGGCTGGCGGCCGTCGGGGCGTTCCTGGTCTTCTGGGGCGCAGGCATGTGGGAAGCGGAGCGCGGGCAGGGCGAATGGACGGCATGACACTCACGCTCAACGGCCTCGTCGCGATGGCGTGGCGCACGGTTCGCAACGCCCGCGAGGGCGCGATCGAGATCCTGTCGCTCGGCGTCCCGCGCGAGGCGCTCTGGCTCGCGCTGGCGCTCGTCGTGACGGTCTCGATCCTGCTCGCCCAGGCGACCTCGCTGGTCGTGCTCGGCGAGGCGGGCGGACCCGCGGGACTGCCGGCGGGGCCGATGGCGATGGGCTTCATCCAGCTGGCCCTTCTCGTCGTCATGATCTTCGCGATCTTCTGGATCGGCCGGTCCTTCGGCGGTACCGGGTCCTTCGAGGAGACGATCCTTCTCGTCGCCTGGCTTCAGTTCATCATGGTCTGCCTTCAGGTCGTGCAGACCGTCGCGCTCCTGGTCCTGCCGTTCATCGCGGGGCTCATCGGGATCGCGGGTCTCGTGCTGTTCCTGTGGCTTCTCACGAACTTCGTGGCGGTGCTGCACGGCTTCGCCTCGCTCGGCCAGGTCTTCGTGATGATCCTCGTCTCGGCCTTCGGGATCGCCTTCGGCCTCTCCATCATCCTGACGCTGATCGGTGTCACCGTCCCGGTGGTGAACGGCTCATGACCTATGACGTCCAGGAAATCCGCCGCGACTTCCCGATCCTCGCGCGCGAGGTGAACGGCAAGCCGCTCGTCTATCTCGACAACGGCGCCTCGGCGCAGAAGCCGCAGGTGGTGATCGACGCGGTGACGCAGGCCTATTCCATGGAATACGCCAACGTCCACCGGGGCCTGCATTTCCTGTCGAACCTCGCCACCGAGAAATACGAAGCCGTGCGCGGCATCGTCGCGCGCTTCCTCAACGCCGCAAGCGAGCGCGAGATCGTGATGACCTCGGGCACGACCGAGGCCATCAACCTTGTCGCCTATGGCTGGGCGATGCCGCGGATGGAGGCGGGCGACGAGATCGTGCTGTCGATCATGGAGCACCACGCCAACATCGTGCCCTGGCATTTCCTGCGCGAACGGCAGGGCGTGGTGCTGAAGTGGGTGGACGTGGACGCCAACGGCGACCTCGACCCGCAGCGCATGATCGACGCGATCGGGCCGCGCACCAGGCTCGTGGCGGTCACCCATCTGTCGAACGTGCTGGGCACGAAGGTCGACGTGAAGGCGATCTGCGCGGGCGCGCGGGCACGGGGCGTACCGGTGCTGGTCGACGGGTCGCAGGCTGCGGTGCACATGCCCGTCGACGTGCAGGACATCGGCTGCGACTTCTACGCGGTCACGGGCCACAAGCTTTACGGGCCGTCCGGGTCCGGCGCCATCTGGATCGCGGCGGACCGCATGGCCGAGATGCGGCCCTTCATCGGCGGCGGCGACATGATCCGCGAGGTCACGCGCGACGCGGTCACCTACAACGACCCGCCGATGAAGTTCGAGGCCGGCACGCCCGGGATCGTCCAGCAGATCGGCCTTGGCGTCGCGCTCGAGTACATGATGGGGCTGGGGATGGATGCGATCGCGGCCCATGAAGAGCGGCTCCGCGACTATGCACGGATGCGGCTCGGGGGGCTCAACTGGCTCTCGGTGCAGGGAACGAGCGCGGACAAGGCGGCGATCTTCTCCTTCACGCTGGAAGGCGCGGCGCATGCGCACGACATCTCGACCGTGCTCGACAAGAAGGGGATCGCGGTGCGGGCGGGCCAGCACTGCGCCGGGCCCCTGATGGAGCATCTCGGGCTCACCGCGACCTGTCGGGCATCGTTCGGGCTCTACAACACCGAAGCCGAGGTGGACGCGCTGGTCGAGGCGCTCGAGCTCTGCCACGACCTCTTCGCGTGACCGGGGCGGCCCTTCCTCTATAGCGGTTTGTTCATCACTGCGTACAACAAGGTCGCGCAGGAAAACGCTCGCTACAGGGTACTCACATGCGTCATCTGACTTCCGCGGCCTTTGCTGCCGCAACCCTTCTTTCGACCGCCGCCCATGCCTCGGGCGACTTCGGGACCGAGGCCGAGGCAAAGCAGATCGCGGCCACCATGGTCGCGATCATCCAGGCCGACGGTCTGGATGCCGGGATCGCCGCGATGCACGATCCGGCCCAACCGTTCGGGTCGTCGCAATTGGGGATCCATGTGTTCGAACAGTCGTTCATCGTCGCCGACAACCGCGAACCCGAGCTGATCGCCTCGAACTATGCCGAGATCGAGGATCTGACCGGCGCACTCCTGTGGCCGCGCATCACCGGCGCCGCCGATGCGAAGTCGGATGCGGTGCTCGAGTGGTACCACTATGACACCGAGGCGCAGTACACCTATCTCTGCTACTCGGAATGGGCCGTCGCCGGCGACGTGCTCGTGATGGTCTGCCGCTGACCCGACGAAAGGGCACCCCCCATGATCCGCGCGTACCGCAGTCTCGTGGGCAAGACCAGCATCGTGCTGTGCCTTGCCCTTGTCCTGTGCTTCGGCCTGCTTCTGGCCGTCTCGGCCCACCTTCTGGAGAAGCGCGACGGCGATGCCTTCGACCAGACGGCGGCGACGCTGACGCGGTATCTCGCGGATCAGGTGAACACCGGCACCCGGCTGAAACGCGACAGCATGGTGACCCCGCATACCGAGGCGGCCATGACGGCTGACGGCATCGCGATCGTCGCCGTGCGGATCATCAACGTGGACGGCACAGAAGTGGTGCGGACGGCCGAGGCCGGGGTCGACCCTGCCCTTTGGTCGGACGCGGCGCCCCCCGACTTCACGTCAGCCACCAGCCTGAGCGACCTTGCGGGCTACATCGCGGTGCGGACCCCGGTCGGCCTCGGGGTCGGCGACGCGCGCGAGACGGTCGGCGAACTGCTGGCCGTGTGGGACCCCGGTCCCAACCGCGCGGAACTGCGGGGCGTGCTTGAGGCATTGCTTCTGGCCTTTGGAATGATGCTGGTGGTGGTCTTGGCAGTGGGTGTCGGCAGCGTGCGCTACCTCGTTTCGCGGCCGCTCAACGGCACCATCCGCGCAATGACGGCACTCGCGGCGGATGTCGAGGACGTGGAGCTTCCGGCCCGCAGTTCGACCGAAATCGGTCAGGTGGTGGATGCGCTCGAGCGGTTCCGCGACGGCATCGCCGAGCGCCGCCGGCTGCAGGCCGCCGAGGTGGAGCAGCGCGCCACCCGCGAACGGGAGACGGCCGAGCGCACCGCAGCCGACCTCGCCGCGCGCGACGCGGAACAGCAGCGCGAACAGGTGGCCCGCACCCGCGCCGAAGAAGAGACGGCGCGTGCCATGCGCCTGATTCAGGACCTCGAGTCCGTTCTGGACCGAGCCAAGGCGGGCGACTTCGGCGCACGCGTGGCCATGGGCGACCCCGCCGAGACGGCGGGAAGCAACAGCCAGACGCGCATCCGCAGCATGATCAACGACCTTCTTGCCACGGTCGAGACCGGGCTCGACGCGACGATGGGCGTGATCGATGCGTTGGCCAACGGCAACCTCACGCAGCGCATGAGCGGACATTTTGAGGGGGCGTTCCTCAGGCTTCAGGACGATGTGAACCGCATGTCCTCGAAGCTCGATGCGACGATCCTGAATGTGGCGGACTATGCCGCGACACTGGATCAGAGCGCATCGGAACTCGACCAGGCGTCCCAGCACCTGTCGAAGCGCACAGAGACTTCGGCGCAGGGACTGGCGGAAGCGGCAGCGGCGGTGGATGACTTCGCCAAGACCTCGCGCGAGTCGGCCGAGGGGGCCTTGGCCGCCAGCGCCAACGTCCGCGAGGTGATCGAGCACACGCGGAGAACGGACAAGCTCGTTGAAGCGACCGTGGCCGCGATGACCGAGATCTCGGTCGCGTCGGGCGAGATCGCAAGGTCGGTGTCGGTGATCAACGACATCAGCTTCCAGACCAACCTGCTGGCCCTGAATGCCGGGGTCGAGGCGGCGCGGGCCGGAGAAGCCGGCAAGGGCTTTGCCGTCGTCGCCTCCGAGGTGCGCGAGCTGGCGCAGCATTGCTCGACCGCTGCCCGGACCATCGAGACGCTCATCAGCCGCAGCAGCGAGCATGTGGACCGTGGCGTGCGCCTTGTGGGTGAGGTCAACGCCGCCCTGACTGCCATGTCGGGGGCCATCGAAAGGGTCGGCGACCTGAGCGAACGGATCAACGCAGGGGCGCAGGACCAGGCAAAGAACGCGCGGGACATCTCGTCCACGCTGGCCAAGGTTGACCAGACGACACAGCGCAACGCCGCGATGAACGAAGAGGTGGTCGCGGTGACCGCGTCGCTGGCCGAGACGGCAAGGAAGATGGCGACCCTTGTACAGGCCTTCGAGTTGTCGCAGCGGCCTGACACGCTGCGCAGACAAGTCTCCCGCGCGGCGTGACCTGTTCCTGTACCGCGGTGGCGGGACCCTACGGCTTTCGGCTTGCGGGGGCGTCTGGGGAGCGGTATCAGAACCACGGGCACCCGTAGCTCAGCTGGATAGAGTGCTGCCCTCCGAAGGCAGAGGTCACAGGTTCGAATCCTGTCGGGTGCGCCAGATTTCTAACATGAAATCAACCGGTTGGAAAGCCCACCTCGCCAACACGGGCAGGTCGGATCCAGTACCGACCGGCACCCGGACGCAGTCGGACGGAAAGTCGGGCGCAGCTTCGGCGGTGGGATTCGGCGATCGCGGCTTCGACATCGGAACATCCGGCTGACAACCACGCCGCCCGTTCCCGACGACCTTCGCGAGGCGGCCCAGGCCAGGGGACGGGAGCGCTATGGCAGCTTTGTCGAGACGCTGGCGCGCAGGCTGGCGAAGGGGCGACCTTGAGCAGGGAACTGGCCAGGGAGCTGTCGGCGGCCAACAGCGCGCCGCAGGATCGAGAGGGCGGCGAACGGTAGGGGCGAATTCTGTTGAAGAACCCTGCGGGATCTTGTGCGCGTTCGGGCTTGGCTCGAGTAAGCAGACCTTGTGGTCCCGGATGCTGATCCGGTGAGCGGGGTCGACCGGGTGACCTGACGGTTCAGTTCATGTCGCTGATCGGGATCGCGACGTCGAGAAGACCGTCGTCCAGCCCATACATGGCTTTCGGCTCCTCGCCGACGGTGTAGAGACGGGCGCCGTTCGCCAGCTTGTTCCACCGACCTGCCCGGGCGATGGCCTCTCGGAACTGCCCGGGCTGTTCACTCAGCCAGCCCGTCGTCGCGAGAACCCCCGTGACTTCGTCCGGTGATTGCCAAGAATGAGTCATCCGATCCAATCCATTCCCGCATCCGTGGGATGATAACGATCATGCACAGGTCCACGGGCGGGGCTTCCCGTCCGGTCTCTCTCCTTTGCCCGGCAGCGCACCGTTCGGAGCAGGAGCCCCAATATGACCACGCGACGCGACCTTCTCACCGCGATCCCCGCGATCGGGACCGCCTTTGCCGTTGGCGGCACCATGCTGGGCGAGGGCTCCGCGCAGGCCCAGGAGGCGCCGGCGCCGCTCGCCGGGCATTTCCATCCCAGGGGCAAGGCGCTCTCGGACCATACCGTGCGGGCGCTGGAGGCGGCGCGCGCCAGCCTGCCCTTCGCCGACGAGAGCGATTTCGTGGAATGGGAGCGCGGCTTCATCGCCGCCCCCGCCCGAGATGCAGATCATGGCCGATGCCGGCAACGCCGCGGTCGACATGGCGGCCTTCCAGTTCCTCGATCAGGTGGCGCCGTTCGACAGCATCCACCCCTCGCTGCAGCGCATCGGGCGGCTCAACAACAACTTCGGCCTCCACGAGGTCGTGCCGGGCATCTATCAAACCCGCGGCATGGACCTCGCAAACATGACCTTCGTGCGGGGCCGGACCGGCTGGATCGTCGTCAATCCGATCACCACGACCGAGACCGCGCGCGCCTCGTGAAAGCTTCTGCAGGCGCATGTCGGCGAGGGGCTGCCGGTCACGGCGGTGATCTTCTCGCACACCCACATCGACCACTTGGGCGGCGTGCGTGGCCTGCCGATCGACGAGGGCGACGTCGCGGCTGGCCGGGTCGCGATCATCGCGCCCGAGGGCTTCCTTCAGCGGCGATCCCGTGATCGCGGCGGCCGCGGCGATCCTCGGCCTGTAGTAGAATCCGCAGGAGGTCAGCACCTACGACCCGGTTGATGCCGAAGCTCCTCCGACACAAGAGACGCCGGTTCGGGTGCCCCAACGTGGAACGGAGATCAGCAGGGTTCGTCTGCCTCTGTGGAAAAGGGGTTACGCTTCACACGCCGGCAGTCTCCGCAGATGACGGCTCTCAAGATCAGCTTTGCCGTCGCTCAGGACAGGTCGTCTCGGCGTTGTAACTGGTCGCCCAACGCCAGGCCGCTCCATCCGAACCGGAGTGGAAACTCTGCCTCTACCTCGTCGCAGGCCCCTCGCCGTCGGGTCCGACACCCGCTTCGCGCTCAAGCGCTCCCCTGTCGTGGATACGCACCTTTCCCCGCCCGGTCTCCAGCACACCCGCCGCGATCAGCGCGCCGAAAGCGCGCCGGAACGCCGCGCGGCTCATCCCCGTCATCCGCCCCAGTTCCTCCTGCGTCGCCACCACCGTGCCGTCGGGCAGGGCGATCCGCAGGAGCACGCGCGCGAACCGTGTCTGCGCCGGGAGCACGAGGGTCTCGGCGAAGGCCTGGATCGCCAAGGCCGCGTTCAGCGTCGCGAGGTGATGGAAGGACCGCCAGTCAACCGGATACTCCTGCAGCATGCGGCGCAAGGGCGCGTGCGGTATCCGGAACACCTCGCTGTCGCTCGCGGCGATCACCGTCAGCATGCGCGGCACGCCCGAGAGGAGCGCCCCGTCGCCCACCCAGAAGCCCGGCGGGGCGCGATGGACAAGCACGTCCTCGACACCGACCGGTACCGAGATGTCCAGCAGCCCCGACCCGAGCCCGAACAGCGCCTCGGGTTCCTCGCCGAGGACATAGAGCGCCCGGCCCTTCGGCACGGACGTCCATCGCCCGATGGCGATCATCCGCTCCTGGAACTCGGGCGCCTGCAACGAGAGCCAACCGGTGTCTGCGAGTGTCCCGAGCCGTTGCGCCCGAAGGCCCGTCGCGTCCATCCCTGCACCTCCTTGGGCCTTTTCGCGTCGTTGAGTGACATTTGTCGCAATGCCCCCGGGCTGCCAATGGCAAGCTCCCGCGCGAGAATGTCAAATCCCGCGAGAGGACCGCGCCATGACCACCCGCCGCCAGATCCTGACCACCCTTCCTGCCACGGGCGCCGCCTTCGCGCTGGGGGGCGCGCTCCTCTCCGAAGGCCCCGCCCACGCGCAGGAGCCGCGCCCCACGCTTGAGGGCCATTTTCACCCCAAGGGCAAGGCACCGTCGCCCCACACCATCCGTGTGATCGAGGAGGCAAAGGGAACCCTGCCATTCGCCGACACGCGCGATTTCGCGGAGCAGGAGCGGGGGCTCATCGCGCGGCGGGCGGATCCGCGCATCATGGCGGATGCCGGCAACGTCGCCTTCGACATCTCGGACTACGACTTCCTGAACGGGACCGGGGACTTCGACAGCATCCACCCCTCTATGACCCGCATCGGGCGGTTGAACAACAACTTCGGCCTCTACGAGGTTGTCCCCGGCATCTACCAGGTCCGCGGCTTCGATCTCTCGGACATGACCTTCGTGCGCGGCAGAACGGGCTGGATCGTCATCGACACGCTGACGACGATGGAAACCGCCCGGGCGGCGTGGGAGCTTCTCCAGGAGCATGTCGGCGAAGACCTGCCCCTCAAGGCCGTGATCTACTCCCATACCCACGGCGATCATTTCGGCGGCGTGCGCGGGATCGTGACGGAGGAGGACATGGCGGAAGGCCGGGTCGAGATCATCGCGCCCGAGGGATTCATGCAGTTCACGATCTCGGAAAACGTGTTCGCCGGCAACGCCATGAACCGGCGGCTCTTCTACCAGTACGGTCTCCTTCTTCCGGCAAGCCCTCACGGTTTCGTCACGCAAGGCCTTGGTCACCGGATCCCGGCCGGGGCCACCAGTCTCATCGTGCCCACGCGCTTCGTCTCAGAGCCCATCGAAGAGTTCGAGGTCGACGGCGTGCGGATGATCTTCCAGAACACCCCCAACACCGAGGCGCCGCGGGAGATGAACACCTACATCCCCGAGATGAAGGCGCTGTGGATGGCCGAGAACGTGACGGCCACGCTCCACAACATCTACACGCTGCGCGGCGCGGCGGTGCGCGACCCGCTCAACTGGGCGCGCTACATCAACGAGGTTCTCTGGCTCTTCGGGCGCGAGGCCGAGGTCATGTTCGCCTCCCACCACTGGCCGCGCTGGGGGAACGACCGCATCCAGGAGATCCTGCGCGACCAGCGCGACCTCTATGCCAACATGAACAACCAGGTGCTGCACTACGCCAACCAGGGCGTGACGATCAACCAGATCCACAACGTCTACGAAGTGCCGCAAAGCCTTCAGGCGAAGTGGCACTGCCGCGGCTACCACGGCTCTCCCGAACACAACGCCCGCGGCGTGATCCAGCGCTACCTCGGCTTCTGGGACTGCAACCCGGCGACACTCATCCCGCTCTCGCCTGAGGACTCGGCGCCGCTCTACGTCGAGATGATGGGCGGCTCGGCCGCGATCCTCGCCAAGGCCGCGGAGCTTCACGACGCGGGCGACTACCATCGCGCCGTCGAGATCCTGAACAAGCTCGTCCTTGCCGAGCCCGCGAACGGCGATGCCAAGGACGCGCTCGCCGACGCCTTCGAGCAGCTGGGCTACCAGCAGGAGAACCCGGGGCTCCGGAACTCCTTCCTCGCCGCGGCCTACGAGCTCAGGACCGGCATCCCGCAGGGCACGATCGCCAGCTCCTCGAGCCCGGACGTGATCCGGGCGATGTCGACAGAGCTGTTCCTCAACTTCCTCGCCATCAAGATGGATACCCGTCGCGCGGAAGGGCTGTCGTTCGTGATGAACCTCGTCACCCCCGACACCGGCGAACGCTTCGTGGTGGAGCTGTCGAACGCCACCCTGACGAACATCGAGGGATACCAGGCGGACAACGCCGACCTGACCCTCACGGTCGACCGCTCGGACCTCGAGCGCGTCATGGGCGGCGCGGCGTCGCTGGAGCAGCTTCTGGCCGAAGGCGCGGCGACGGCGGAAGGCGACCTCGCCATCCTCGGCCAGCTCGCCGGGCTCATGGTCGAGTTCGACCCGCGGTTCGAGATCATGCCCGGAACCAAGGCACTCACGGAACTGGCCCCGGCCGAGGCGCTCGAGGCCGACATCGGGGTCTTGATCCCCGAATAGGCCGACGAGCCACTGCCTCCGGCCCGCGGTCGTGTCACGAAGTTGGTGGAAATTTGAAGGCGGCGTAATCTCCGGGTGA